>JAFCZD010001010.1 GCA_019314525.1 Deltaproteobacteria bacterium | reverse complement strand
CCGATTTGGCGCACGCACGCGCCATCCGAGGCCCGGTGGTGATCACCGACGCCGATTTGGCGCACGCATGCGCCATCCGAGGCCCGGTGGTGATCACCGACGCCGATTTGGCGCCTCCACGCGCCATCCAGCGCCCGGACATCAACTCAGGTTTGACTAGACTCATTTCAAGATGGGAGCGATCTAGTGCTCTGTCTCATAAACATTGAGCAGGCTTCTGACACTCTGTTTCATTTGGCGCCGCCTCCGCGGCGCAAGAGTGTTGCGACTTATAAGAGGCGCTCGGAGATCTCCGCTCGCGCCGCCCCCTAGAGCACCAATCAGCTAGTCTCCCATCGCAGGGCTTGTGCCCGATTGCCGTTGTTACTCCTTGGTTGTTTGCCACCGGCAAACGCCCTCGTCGTGCCTAGCCAATGATTCCGGCCGTCTTCGCCCTCCTCGGTCCGACTAGCTGATCGCCGCTCTAGCTGCGAAGATAACAGAGGCTTCGGCCACGGGCTGAGTGCTTCCCTGCGCTGGCAGCTGCCACCTTGGGCTTCGCGCTGACCAAGGTGAGCTGCCGGCTTCGAGGCTTTGGCTGAGGTCGAGGAGCCCTCAGGGAGTCGTTGCTCACCAGTGGCTCTTCCACTTTCACTGGGACCACGGGGACCGTCCCTGGGGCGGCTGGACTACTCTTCACTGGAGATCCAGCAGAAACCTCTTCAGCCGCCCTCGCCTTGGCATAGCGCTCCATCAGAGCGCGAAGAGCCGGGGATAGGAAATGGGCCTCCAGGTCGAAACGCGAGAGCGCGCGCAAGAGCACAGAGAGGCGTTCTGTTGGTGACGAGCGCCGTTCGATGATCACTCGCCACTTGCCCTTGATCTTGCAGAGGCCACCCGAGCGGATGCCCTCACCGCTGAAGCGATCATAGCGAATGTCGACTTTGAGTTTTTCCGCGAGGGTCTCGATCTCACTAAGCGCAGCCGCTGAATCCATTTTACTCCCCGTTGAGAGCAGAGGCGCTCGTCACGTTAAACATCCTCAGACGCCTTGTCGAGGTCGAGTATCTGCGTCCTGCCAACATATTCTTTGGTCTCGTAGCGGGTGATCTTGCCAATCTTGCGCACGATCTCAGCGATGCGCTCGCACTCTTGCACGATCATTCCTGCTGCGTGATGGTTCGAATCGTCCTCGGCGATACGGCGCTGAAGCAGCTCCGCGTAGCCCATCACCGAAGTAAGGGGTTGATTCAACTCGTGAGCTGCGGTGCCCGCGAGCTCGGCGATGAGGGCCTGCTTTTCGGCGTCCACCAAGCGCTCCTGCGCCTGCACCAAACGCCGCTCGATGTGCAGATGTTCTCGCAGATCGCTGATCACCGCGACGGTCCCCACCTCAATGCCGTTTTCGTAGATGATACTTGAAGAGAGGTGGACGGGGATGACCTCTCCCTCGCCGTTGAGGATCTCCTTCCTCACCACTTCGAGCCGCCCCACTCCCCCATCGCTGGACGCGCGGAGCTGCTCCATCAACATCTCGAAGGCCTCTTCCGGAAAGAGTTCTCTGAACGTCCGCGATCCCAGCACCTCGGCCTCACGAAAGCCAAAGATGCGCTCGGCTCCTTGGTTGAAGAGGATCAACTGCCCCTCCATATCTGCGGCAACGATGGCGTCAACGGTGCTGTCTATGAGGCGCTCCAGAAACTCCTTGGTATGACGTAGCTCCTCCGAGAGGGCCCTGGCTTCGGTGATATCCCGGAAGCTCAACACACGTAGTTCCTCACCCCCAGCGCTGGCGTTGGTGCTCACGGATACGATGATGGGGTCCCCTGAGGTCGTACGCAGAGGGAGGTCGAACACCCGCCCACGCTGCCAGTGCTCAATGTCCGCCAGCAGCTTGGCGAAGGGCTCTCGCTGCGGACTCGGGATCAGATCCACAAAGGGGCGACCTGCGACGCCATCCACCGCATACCCCGTAATCTGTTCACCCATGGGATTTAGGTAGAGCATGCGAAGCTCTGGGTCGAGCACCACCACTCCGTCGGAGGCTCGCTCGTAGAAGTCGCGGTAGCGCTGCAAGGTCGATTCACTGCTGTGCGCAGCCAAGGCGCGTCGCCGCCGTGTACGCTCGCTGAGGGCTCGATAGGTCTGTGAGAGCTTGATCCGCGGGGCCAGAAGTGAGGCCATGCATCAGACAAACTCGAGCACCACAGGGCTG
>JAFCZD010000353.1 GCA_019314525.1 Deltaproteobacteria bacterium | reverse complement strand
GCAATAATCGTCTTGTCGTGTGTGATTTTGCCTCATATAATAGTGCATGCTCAGGTCTCAAGAACAATATCTCACTGAATGGATGGCGAAGAGCCCGCGCAAGCCGCTGGTCATCCGAGGTGCTCGGCAGGTAGGGAAATCGACCCTTGTACGTCGCTTCGCCGAGCGATCAGGGCTCACCTTGCATGAGGTCAACCTGGAAAGGCAGCCCCATTTGCGGGCGGCTTTCGAGTCGATGGATGTCCATCGGATCCTCACAGAGGTGGAGTTCATCGCCAGAAAAGGCCCGATAACGGGCTGCAACGGTCTGCTCTTTCTCGATGAGATTCAGGCGATCCCCGCCGCACTCTCAGCCTTGCGCTACTTTTATGAAGACGCCCCAGCACTTCCTGTGGTTGCGGCTGGATCGCTACTTGAGTTTGCCCTGGCGGATACACGCTACAGTATGCCCGTTGGCCGAATCAGGTATCTGTTCATGGGGCCCATGAGCTTTGAGGAGACGCTCAGAGCTCACGGTGACATCGATCTTCTTTCCTGGCTCAGCGCATGGACTCCTGACCAAGATGTTCCTTTGACGGCTCATCAACGCTTGGTGGAACGACTTCGCAGCTATCTGGTCGTGGGCGGAATGCCCGAAGTGGTCTCGCTCTCGATAGCGTCTGGTCTGGGCGGGTGTCAGGAGGCACAGGATGGCATTCTCGAGACATACCGGGATGACTTCCCGAAATATCGGGGCACGGGAAGCGCTGATACTCTGCTGAGAGCGTATGAATACCTACAACGCCACGTTGGGGAGAAGGTGAAGTACGCCAACATCGATAGGGATGCCCAATCTCGGAGTGTTCGGCGTGCTGTCGAGCTGCTCTTCAAGGCGCACATTGCGTTTCCAGTGCAACGTACCTCCGCCACTGGCCTTTCCCTGGCTGCAGGCCTAGATGCACGCGTGTATAAATCGTACTTTTTGGACTGTGGGCTCGTCGCGCGAGCGTCAGGCATCACCTGGATCGACGACGCGACCCTATGGTCAACAGCGTTCCTCAATCGCGGACCGCTGGCTGAGCAATTCGTGGCTCAGCATCTTTGGGCCTCTCAAGCCCATGGGCGCCGACCAGAGCTTTGGTATTGGCTCCGTGAGGGTCGTAGCAATAACGCTGAACTCGACTTTGTCATGGAACATGCGGGGAAGAACATCGTCCCCATCGAGGTCAAGGCAGGAAAAAGCGGGACCATGAAGTCGCTCTTTCATTTCGCTGCAAGCAAGCACACAGAGCTCGCGCTACGCTTCGATCTCAACTTGCCAAGTCTGGTCCAGGCCCGACATGTGATTTCGGAAGGCGACGTCAACCTTCGCTTGCTCTCTCTACCGCTCTATATGGTCGAGCAGGCCAGGAGGCTATTGGGCGTTTCGCAGCCATGACCTATCGTCAAACAAGCCTGCATCGACGTTCAAGGACACTTGCCGTAAGGATGGGCTTCGCTTCATTGACAAGGACTGCATCCTTGCTAAAGTAAGGGTATGGGGAAGGTGACATCTAAACTGCAGATAACGCTCCCAAAAGCCCTTGCTTCCAAGTTCGGGATCAAGCCTGGCGATGAGATCGAATGGAGAGCCGCGAGCGATCGGATCCACCTGGTTCCGCCCCCAGCCCAGCGACATCGCTTGAGCGCTGAAGAGCGGCTGGAGCTCTTTGATCGCGCAACAGAGCGAGCGACCGACAGGGTACGTGCTGATCATGTGACGGTGTCCAGGGCAGCCGAACGCGGCTGGACACGTGAGGACCTCTACGATCGTGACCGCTCTCGTTGACACCAACATCCTCGTCTATCGTTTTGATGGGCGGTTCCCCGACAAGCAGCAGAAGGCCAGCGAACTGCTTCGCTCAGGGCTCGAGGACGACTCGCTGCGGATCGCCCATCAGTGCATCATCGAGTTCATCGCAGCGACGACTCGTCGGTCAAAGGGCGGAGGCAGCATCCTTTCGCCAGAGGATGCCAGACGTGAAGCCGAGGGGCTGCTCGATCAGTTCGTGGTCCTCTACCCTGACGAAGAGGTCGTACGGCTGGCGATTCGTGGGAGCGCCACCTACCAGCTCTCTTGGTTCGATGCCCACATGTGGGCCTACGCTGAACACCACGGCCTTGAGGAGCTGCTCTCTGAGGACTTCGAGCACGGGCGACTCTATGGCCGCGTCCGGGTGACCAATCCTTTCTTCTGAGTACCCACTAAGGAGTCACCCCTAAGGCAAAGACGTCGCGGGGTCGGGCGCGTCACCCGAGAGGCCCAGCTCCTGCATTGCCGTGGCCACGCGACGCTTGTCGAGCGTTCCATTGGCGGCCAAACGCGAGAGGGCGGCCTGGGCGATATGCTCTGCATCCACCTCGAAGAAGGCGCGCAGGGCGGTACGCGTATCCGAGCGGCCGAAGCCGTCCGTGCCCAGGGTGTGCATGCCTCCGGGTACCCACTTGCCGATGAGGTCGGGTACCTGCGTCACAAAATCAGACGCGGCGATCACGGGCCCCTCATGGCCGCGCAGCTTCTGTGAAACAAGCGGGACCTGTTCGTCCATCATGGGGTTGAGCCGGTTGAGCCGGTCGCACTCCAAGGCTTGCCGGCGCAGCTGCACCCAGCTGGTGATGGACCACACGTCGGCCGCGACGCCAAAACGCTCTTCAAGCAGCTGCTGTGCGCGTAGGGCTTCTCGCAGGATCGGGCCGCTCGCCAGCAGTTGCACCTGAGGCCCCTCGGCTTCGCTCTTGGCGTAGAGATACATGCCCTCGATGATGCCCTGGGCCACATCGTTGCCGGCGGGCATGGGGGGCATGGGGTAGGGCTCGTTGGCCACGGTCAAATAGAAGATCACGTCCTCTTGCTGCTCCCACATGCGCTTCAACCCATGTTGTACGATGACCGCTACTTCGAAGGCGAAGGCTGGATCGTAGGTCACCACGTGGGGGTAGGCTGAGGCGAAGAGGGGGCTGTGGCCGTCGCAATGCTGCAGGCCTTCTCCAGAGAGCGTGGTGCGGCCCGCCGTGGCGCCGATCATGAAGCCTCGACAGCGCTGATCGCCCGCGGCCCAGATTTGGTCGCCGGTGCGCTGAAAGCCGAACATGCTGTAGAAGATGTACACGGGGATCATGGGCTGGTCGTGGGAGGAGTAGGCGCTGCCCGCGGCGATGAAGCTCGCCATGGATCCCGCCTCGTTGATGCCCTCTTCGAGCACCTGGCCGTCTTTGGCTTCGCGGTAGGACATCAACGTATGGGAGTCTACCGGATCGTAGAGCTGGCCCACTGAGGAATAGATCCCGTGCTTGCGGTAGAGCGCCTCGAGGCCGAAGGTGCGCGCCTCATCGGGGATGATGGGTACAAAGTGGGGCCCCAGCTCTTTGTGGCTGAGGAGCTGCGCAAACATGCGTGAGAAGGCGGCGGTGGTGGAGAGGTCTTGGTCGCCGGTGCCCTTGAGGTAGCGGCTGAAATACTCGACCTCGGGGACCTGGTGATCGCTGATGGGCACCGAGACGGTGGCGCGCCGGGTGGGCACCACGCCGCCGAGGCTTTGGCGGCGCTCCATCAGGTATTGGTATTCGTCGCTCTCTTTGGGGAAGCGGATGAAGGGTGGGTCGAGCAGCTCTTTGTCGGAGAGGTCGAGGTCGAGGAGATCGCGAAAGATGGCCAGCTCCTTGAGGGTCATCTTCTTCTGCTGATGGGTGGCGTTGCGCGACTCGATGCCCTCGCCGAGGGTCCAGCCCTTGACGGTCTTGGCGAGGACCACCGTGGGGCGCTCGTCCTCTTTAACCGCCGCGTCATAGGCCGCGTAGACCTTGCGGAAGTCGTGCCCACCGCGGCGTAGCCGCTGCAACTCCGCGTCAGGTAGGCCCTCGACGAGCTGTGCAAGGCGGGGGTCGGGGCCGAAGAAGTTCTTGCGGATGGTGTAGCCGTCTTGCACGGCGAGCTTCTGGTATTCGCCGTCCACGGTCTCGGCCATTTTGCGCACCAAGACGCCCTCGTCATCGGCGGCGAGCAGGGGGTCCCAGTTGCGGCCCCAGATGGTCTTGATCACGCGCCAGCCGGCGCCATGAAAGACCGCCTCGAGTTCTTGGATGATCTTGCCGTTGCCGCGCACAGGGCCGTCGAGGCGCTGGAGGTTGCAGTTGACCACGAAGATCAGGTTGGAGAGGCGCTCTCGGGAAGCCATGTGCAGGGCGCCGAGGGCCTCTGGTTCGTCGGTCTCGCCATCGCCGAGGAAGGCCCAGACACGTGAGCGGCTGGTGTCTGCGAGCCCGCGGTGATGAAGGTAGCGGTTGAAGCGCGCCTGATAGAGCGCCGAGAGCGGGCCGAGGCCCATGGAGACGGTGGGGAACTGCCAGAAGTCCGGCATCAGGGCAGGGTGGGGGTAGCTTGGCAGGCCCGGGGCGCCTCCGGGCAGCGCCTCACGCCGAAAGTTGAGCAGGCGCTCTTCGGTGAGTCGACGCTCGAGGAACGCGCGCGCGTAGATGCCGGGTGAAGCGTGACCTTGGAAGTAGATCATGTCACCAGGGCCTTCGTCTTGGCCGCGGAAGAAGTGGTTGAAGCCCACCTCATAGAGGGTGGCTGCGGAAGCGTAGGTGGAGAGGTGGCCGCCTAGGCCGTGGTAGAGGTTGGCCTTGAGCACCATGGCCACGGCGTTCCAGCGCACATAGCGGCGGATCTTGAGTTCGATCTCCTCGTCGCCTGGGTAGCTTGGTTCGCGGTCTACGTTGATGGTGTTGATATAAGGGGTCTGCACGAGCGCTGGCAGCGGCATATTTTGCACGCGCGCGCGCTTGAGCAGGTTGGTGAGGATGAAGTGAGCGCGCTCGGGGCCCGCCACAGACGCCAGGGCGTCGAAGGACTCCATCCACTCTTGGGTTTCCACAGGATCGATGTCTTGCATCGGTGTATTCAGGTCAGCTTGCCTCATGCTCTTCTCCGTGATCGTGGCGCGACTATGGGGCGCCAAGCGCTGGCAGGTTGCAAGTATAGTGCGCAAAGTTGGGTGTGCACGTGGTGATCGGCCAGCGGTGGGTGGATCCAGGCGCGGGGACTACTTGACGGCTTGAGCGATGCGGTCAGCGAGGCGGCGCAGCTCGATGTTGAGGAGCTTGCTCATGGCCTGGGCGACGTCGTGGGGGTGTCTGCGGGTGACGGGGAAGGTGCGGTCGAAGCTGTGTCGCAGGAGTTCACGTTCAGAGCTGGCGTCCCTTAATACGAAGGTCATGGCGAGGTGCGCGAGGGTCTGGTTGTCTTTGTCGATCTCCTCAATGGCTTCGATGTGGCCTTCGAGGAGGGCGAGGGGGTCTTTGATGCGTTCACCGCGATCCACGCGGGAGAAGCGACCGGAGGCGAGCATATGTCGCACCACCGCCGCGGCCATGAGGGCGGGAGGCGCGCTCACCCAGCTGCGATACGCGTAGTAGCGCAACTCGTTTTCGCGCTCACGATAGGCGATGCGCTGGTTGGTGTAGCCAGGGGATGCGGTGAAGTCGCCCACAGAGAGGGCCACACCCTTGGCATTGGCTTTGGCCACGGCCGGGGCTTTGAGAAAATAGAAGTATTCGTTCTTGGGCTTGGTGCCAAAGCATGCGGTAGCCCCGAGGGATATCGTCACGAGGAGGGCCAACTTGACGGTGGGTTTGATGTGCTGTGTCACCGGATTTTGCGCTCCTTGAGCGTTTCGCCGCCGAGGAGCAGCGAGGGGCGCTCCTTGATCGACCGAGAGAACGCCCGGAAGTTTTTCGAAGTAGCGGTGAAGTGGACCAAGATGCGACCCACCTGTCGACTGCTGCGCACGACGACCTTGCTGAGGTTAGCCGTGAGCTGTCCCGCCTGTCTCGCCGAGCTCTTGAGGGCGTCGAGGGCGGAGGTGATGGCTGGATCTTCGATGCGGGTGCGCAGGGCGTGCGCCGCTTTGGTGATCTCCGAGAGGGCGGCCTGGGGGCGCAACTTGGAGGCTGCACGGTTGATGGAATGTGCGGCGCTCGAGGCCGCGCCCAAGGCTGATTTGATCCGCGGACGCGCGTCGGCGACGAGGACACTGATCTCCCTGGAGGTCTTCTCCATCTCCTTGCTGGCCTTGCCCACG
>JAFCZD010000352.1 GCA_019314525.1 Deltaproteobacteria bacterium | reverse complement strand
ACCTGCAAGATCTGGCTTCTCGCCTGCGGCCGCTGGCTCCACGACGTGTAGAGTTGCTCAGCTGGCATCCCTTTGGGCAGTCAAAAGCTGCTGCTGTAGGCCGCGCTGTGGAGGCTGTTTCTTCTCCTAGTGGCAGGGGCGCTTCGAGTCGAGAGAATCTGGAGCGTTGGCGTGGCCTGTTCGCGTGGACTTCCTGCACGCTGACGTAATGGCCATGTAGCGCCAACTCATCTCCACCCTCTCCAGGCCTTCTTTCCAGCCAGAGTGTTGCTTCTTCTAGTGGCAGGGGCGCTTCCAGCGCCCGCCAGCAGAGTGCCTACGATCAACGGTCGATCGGGGTCTCCCTCGGTGAAACCCACGAGCACATGACTGCCCACTGGAGGTGGGAGGTCTCCTGCAGAGCGTACCCAGCCTGAAAGGTGCGACTTGCGCCGTGCCCATCGAAAACGCAGACGGACACGCCCCTGAGGGTCTCCCTTGCTCACTACCTTGGCGATTTGCACGCCTTGAACCACGGGCTTGGGAGTGCGCCGCTGGGGACGATATCGGATGGAAAAGGGGATCGCGGTAAAAGAAACTTGTATAGAATCGTTTGGGGAGGGCCCAGACCACTGAACCTGGTCGGATACGATCAGATAACGTTGTGCCTTCTTGCCTTGCACGGCCACGTCGATCAGATATCCGGCGACCAGAGCCAGATCAAGGGCAGAGGCGCTCACGCGGACCCGCTGAGACGTCATCTCCTCTGCCCGCAAGCGCGCAAGGCGCTGGCCATGAGCGATGGTTTCATACTCCCCCGGAAAGTCGTAGATCTCGAGCTTGGCGAAAGGATGGCGTAGGTGCTTGTCACGCCAGGAAGTGAGCATACGTTTGGGACGCAATACACGCTGATCATGATCCATGAGGGTGTAACGCCCGGGCATTAACTTCGAGGTTTCGCTCCAGTGCTGCAACACCTGCTCGTTGCCACGTGGCGTCATGCCCACGACGAAGCGGGCGTCTTTGACAAAAGCCCGATGGGCTTTGGGATGATCCACCAACACCAGGCGGTGACCTTGGCGTGTATGTTCGAAGTAGTAGTAGATGCCCACCTGCTCAAGGAGGCGATCGATGAAATTTCGGTCGGTCTCACGGTATTGCAGCGTGAACGGGCGCTTGGGGTGTTTTTCCTGTAGAGCGAAACGGGCGCGCATGAAGCGATGACGTTTGAGCACCTTCCGAACCACTTGCGGGTAACTCAGGCGATGAAAAGGTACCAAGTCGGCGCTTTTGCGCAACAGTGCCATGTTGGGGCCCACCGTGACCTGAATACGAGAATCGCTGCGTTGCACCCTGAGCACATAACCATCAAAGATCCGCTCTTGACCGCCCTTGAGCTTCACACCAAAGGTCAAGCGTTGGCCCAAAAGTCGCCTAGCGTTGAAGGCGTTTGCGGATGTCTCCAAGGTGGCTGAGACGTTAAAATCTCGAGAGAGCGCGGACCTCGCGGTGAAGGATTTGACATGCAACTGCACTGGCAGTGACGAACGGACCCACACCGTGGGTTGCTTGTTTGGAAGCGCTGAGGGCTTGGCGGCTCTGGCGAGGGGCGAGAGTAGAACAAGGACAACCAAGGCGAGATGCTTCATTCTGAGGCTCCATCTGCGAATATGAGGAGCATAGCGTGAAACGAAAGGCCTGAGAGAAGAACCCTGAGAGAAGAACCCTGAGAGAAGAAATCAGAGAAGAAAATCAGAGGGAAGGGCTGAACTTGACGAGGAAGATGTCCTCGCCTCCTGCGCTCGTCAAGGGGCCACCGCCAAAGTCGGCCGAATCGGTGAAGGTCCCGGTGATGATGACGTTGCCCATGCCATCAACCACGGCATCATTAGCCTCATCGCGACCGGAGCCCCCAAGGAGCTTGGACCACCGGTACGTACCCCCCGAATCATAGCTGATGGCAACGCCGTCGGCGATGCCCATGCCCGTTAGCGGTCCCCCACCGAAATCCTCCGTGCCCGAGAGGCTGCCGACAATGACCACGTTACCAGCGCTATCCACCGCAACGCCATTACCGGCGCACTGCATCGTAGCGCCAAAGCCCTTGGACCAGCGGTAGGTGCCAGTGGAATCGTAGCTCGCGATGACCATGTCACCCAAGCCCTCGCTCGTTAGCAAGCCGCCGCCAACGTCTATGCTCTCGGAAAAGAGGCCTGTGGTGATGACGTTGCCGTTGCCATCCACCCCGATGCCCAAAAAGACGTCGTCTCCAGCACTACCGAAGCCCTTGGACCAACGGTGGGCGCCCGTGGAATCGTAGCTCGCGATGAAGATATCAGAATAGCCCGCGTTCTTCAGATCCCCACCCCCCAGATTGGTGACAGAAGACACATAGCCGCCAACGATCGTGATATTTCCGCTGCTATCCACCGCCAGATCCTCCACCTCGTCGTCGTTTAGCCCACCAAAGCCCTTGGACCAAAGGTGCACGCCGTTTTCGGTGAAGCTAGCAAGGAAGATGTCCGCTCGATTCATTCTTGTTGGTCACCGGGCTCCCACCAAAGGTCATGGTCTCCCAATATTGGCCAGAGACGATGACGTTGTCGCTGCCATCGACAGCGAGGGCATAACCACCATCATAGGTGGATCCGCCAAAACGCTTGGACCACCGATGCACGCCGTTGGAATCGTAGCTCGCGACAAAGATGTCATTGCGACCCGCGCTGGTGAAGGGACCGCTGCCAAAATCGGCCGTGCCCTCGAAATACCCGGTGATGGTGACGTTACCACTCCTATCGACGGTCAGCGCCTGGCCGAAGTCCTCTGTGAGGCCACCAAAGCGCTTGGACCAGCGGTGAGCACCACCAGAAGTGTAACTCGCAAGGAAGATGTCTCTTGCACCTGCGCTCACCCGTGGGCCACCGCCAAAATCCACGGTGCCCCGGAACGTCCCGATGACGAAGATATTGCCGCTGGCATCCACCGCGATATCGTAACTTTGGTCATAGTCAACGCTCCCCATATGTGTGGACCAGAGGTGAACAGGGTTGGTGCCGATGACCAGCGCGTCAACTCCGAGATCGGCCGCTGGGAGATCGGCCGCTGGGAGATCGGCCGCTGGGAGATCGGCCGCTGGGAGATCGGCCGCTGGGAGATCGGCCGCTGGGAGATCGGCCGCTGGGAGATCGACAGAGGAGTCGTTCACCAAACCATCGATAGAATGTGAATCTGTTGGCGCCGCGTCCACCCTCACATCAGATTCAGAAGAGTCGCCCGACGAAACATCCGCGCTGCCGTCCAAGCGCGAGGACGTACCATCTACCCTGCTGGGGAGACCATCCTCAGAGCCCTCGAAACCAAGACGAGCACAGCCCCCACCCATCACAACCAACACTGATGCGATCATCACAACGACCGCCGGCCTCGAAGGCCCACATAAGCGTCGCTTGCCTACAATCATCCACACCTCGAGATTGGGAAGAGTTCACTGCCTACTCTAAGCAAACGCCATTCTCGGTGGAGAGTCAAAAGGTGCTTGGGTCTGCCTTGGGTGGGGTGTCCTCATGCAGAGGACACCCCTCGGAGGGAGCCTACAAGAGCGGCTGGAACTATGGGCGGGTAAACGTGCTCACGTTGCCACCGAGCGCTTCGGTGGAATCGTAGAGCAGCTGAGCCATGTAGTCGAAGTTATGCGCCCAGGCGCCGGGCTCTTTGGAGGCGAACTGGAAGTTGAAGGCCGCGCGAGAGACGTCTGCCGTGAAGTGCGAGTAGCCGTTGGCGTAGACCGTATCGGCTGAGGCGCACACGCCAGGGGTGGTGCTGGTGTTGTTGAACCAATAGGGATAGGTGTGCGAGTCGTAACAAATGGCGTTGCTTCCCGCAGCAACGACGATGGCGTCGTAGAGCGCCGTGGTCAGGCCATCGAGCTCCACCTTGAGCACCTCGGCGGTGCCATTGCCGTCGTAGTCAACCTTGGTGCGATGGGTGATGTCGTCGATGGCGGCGATATCACCGTGGCAGCTGTTGTCGCAGCTTGCGAGGTTGGCGTTGACGTCAAAGGTATGCGCGGTCTTGGCCGGGTCGTGACAGTAGGTGCACGCCGAGCGGGCGATGCTACCGTGGGTCCAGCGACCGGCGTAGGTCTTGTTCGCCCATTCGTAACCCACATGACCGTCAGCGCCGGCCATCGTTCCCGCCGCTGGGAAGTAGTGAACATTGCGGAAGCGCGGTGCTTTGTTGTCGGCAGCGCGAGCGGCGATGTCCGCGTCCACGGTGATGCCTGATTCACGCCCGCTGTGGCAGGTACCGCACATATTGTTCACGGCCGCGAGGGTGGTATCGGTGGTATCGCGGAAGTCCACCACAGTGCCACCAGCGAAGGTCACGCTGGTCACGGCTGGCAGCTTGCTCCAGTCGCCGCCCACCTCGTCGTGACAGGTGGAGCACTCAAGGCCGCTATCCTGCTCAGCTGCCTGAAGGTTGGTGCCATAGGTCAGGTAGAAGCGAAAGCCTGCCGCGCCGCTATGGCAGGTGGCACAACCGGAACTCACGTCCTCATCCTCGTCCCAATGACGCGCTGCCTCACCCGAGCCGTCAAAGTGGCCTTCGTCGTCGCGGTGCATGGCGCTCATGTCGACCTTGGCGGTGAGCGCCGTGTTGAGATCTGCGAGAGAGTCGTAGAGCAGCTCGATCACGTATTTGGCGTTGTGGGCGTAGTTACCCGGATCCTTGATCGCCATCTGGTAGTTGTAGGCCGCGCGCAGCAAGCGAGGGGTCCATGTCGCATATTTGTTGCCGTAGTTGGCCTCGTCTGCCTGACAGCTGCCGTCGCCATTGGTGTCGATGAAGAAGTAGGGGTAGGCATGGCTGTCGTAACAAATATTGGCCATATCGGTCTGTTCGCCTGCATAGGCCACGAGGGCGCCCAAGAGCGTCTCTGTGAGCGTGCTGATCTCGCCGGAGATGCCTTCGGTGATGTTGCCATCGCCATCGTAGTCTTGGCTTGATGTGACCATGCGGATATCTGCGAGGGTCGCTGCGGTAGCGCCCGTGTGGCAGGTGGCGCAGAGATCCACTTTGACTTTGAGGGAGTGTGGGTCATGGCAGCCTGTGCAGGTGTCAGCGCCGGCGACATGGCGAAAGCGGAAGTCGTAGACCATGCCCGCGTATTGGTAGCCGCCTCGGACCTTGCCCGCGTTGAGGGTGGCACCCGCTGGGAAGTAGTGCACGTTGATGAAACCCAGCTCGGCAGAGACGGTGTCAGCGGTGGCCGCAGCGGCGTCGGTGATGGCCTTTTCAACGCCATCGGAAGAAGCGCGGCCCTGGTGGCATGTCATGCAGAGCGCCTCTTTGCCGAGGCCTTCGAGGGTCACGCCCGAGGGGAAGGTCACGCTGGTGAGCTTCATCGCCGCGTCGTTATGGCAGGCCTTGCATGTGATGCCGCCGCCGATAGCCGCGGCCGCTTCCACGCTGCCGGCTGCCGAGCCGTCTTCACCAAGGAAATCGAGGAAGCCTGCGGTGCTGTGGCAGGTCGCGCAGCCCGCCTCAACCTCGGCGGGGTCGTCGGCGTCCCAGTGGCGGAAGGCCTCGGCGGTGTAGTCGGCGTGGCCTGAAGCTTGCCATTGGGCGGCAAAGGGGGTCTCGGTGCCCACCACGATGGTCACGCTGGCAGACGCGCCCGTGTCGGCGCCTGTGGCCGTCAGGGTGGTCACGCCATCGGTCAGCCCAGAGACCAACCCATCAGCGGTGACGGTAGCTACAGCCTCTGTAGATGAGGTCCAGGTGTAGCTCGCGTCGGTGCCACCTGTGGTGGTGGCTGTCAACTGAAGCGTTGCACCCGTCAGCACAAAGACATCACCTGTGATCGCCACCACAGGGTTTGCCGCGGTGCCCTCTTTGAGCACCACCACGACATGGGTCGCTGTAGCGTTGCTGGTGTCACCTGTAACAGTGATCTCGGTTTCGCCTGCGGCGACGCCTGTGACGGTTCCGTCACTGGCCACGGTGGCGAGGGTCTCCACGCCGCTGGCATAGGTATAGCCCGTATCCGTCGCACCCGTTGTTGTAGGCGTGAGGGTGAGCGTCTGCCCCACCAATACGCTGTGTTGTCCTGCGACGGAGATCGTCGCGGTGGTCGTTGGCTCGATGGGCCCATCGTCATCACTGCAGCCGATGGCGAGAAGCAGAGGAAGCCCCCATAACAAAAGTCCCCGTTTAGACATGATCCCAGCCCTCCTGTGGTAAAAGTCGGTATGTCGATAGTTAACATCGAAGTACTAGAAAATCATAGCACTTGTGTTTACATAAATGTCAACTTCGGAGCCGTTTACTGGTGTCTTTATCGGCAAGTCTGAGGTTGAGGATGCCCCCAAAACAAAACGCAGAAGTGGCGTAAGCTGGCTCGCCCTAGGTCGTTAAAGACCCATGGATCCCAAGAAATGCGGTATAAACACCTTTTCCCGCTCATGAATCGAAGAGGTAGACCGATCGTCGGCACGATGCGTCCATAGAACTGTTCCCTGGAGGCCCTGATGAAAGAATTGAAAATGGTCCCTTCAAGCCTGATCGCCGCGCCCATCGTCCTTGCGCTGGCCTTCATGCCCACCCCCGTGGACGCGGCCAAGTCCACCACGGGGCTCTATCGTGCCCAGTCCTGCTCGACGGTGCGATCACGCTTGATCGATCTGCTCACCGATCAGGCGCTGCGGCGGCGACCCTACCGACGCCATCGCTACAAAGGCCGAGGGGGGCGCCCTGGTCTCCGCACCAGGGGTGATTCCGCAAGACTGAGCGCGCGCCCCACACGCAAGCGCTCACGCGCTGCCGAATCCGCGCCGCCCCCTACAGCCTTCGCAGGCAAGGCCAAGAGCGGCGGATCCGCAGGCCCTTCACATTTCACTGGCACCAACAACCAAGTCGACGGTGTGGACGAAGCCGATCGGGTCAAGACCGATGGGCGCCACATCTACACGCTCTTTGGTCGCGAGGTGCTCGTGCTCAAAAGCTGGCCCGTCTCGTCCACCACCGTGCTCGGGCGCTTCAAGGTCAAGAGCGGCTTTTCACCGCGCTCGCTCTTTTTGCGCGGGAACCAGCTAATGGTGCTCTCTCAAGGGTCGCGACGTCGCGTCTCACGACGAGGGCGGCCTGCGTGGTGGTCACGCAGCTATGCCACCACCACCCGCATCACGCTGCTGAACATCTCCAACAAGCGCCATCCCAAGCGCATGGCCGCAGTGGAGCTTGAAGGCAATATGCTGCAAGCACGCCTCATCGGCAGCGACGCCTTCATCGTCTCCAACGATCCCATCAACCTGCCCTCGGATTTCTGGCAACGTGTATGGAACGCCCAGCCCAACCGAAATAACAAAAACTTCCGCCCTTGGGGCAGCAGCCCCAGCCACCAGAACACGTCAATGCGGGAGCGCGTCAAGCGCGCCTTGCGTGGGATCGCCGTGCAAGAACTCTTGCCTTCGATCTCCTTCTTTGACGGTAGTGACAGGGCGATCAAGAACCGCCCCCTGCACCAATGTAAGGACCTCTACATCCCACGCGCGGCAGCGAAGCTCGGCCTCTTGAGCCTCACCAAGCTCGGTTTTCAGGGTGGCCGCGTCCAGGCCGCGGGTGTGATGTCTGGTGGGCAACGCGTCTATGCCTCCATGAGCAACCTCTATGTCTCCACCACCGCCTATCGCTGGCATTGGAACCGTTCGCGCCGCTGGGGCTACAACGGGACACAGATTCACAAATTCAACCTCTCTGGCGGCGCCCCTCGCTACGCCGCCAGCGGCGTGGTCAACGGCTATTTGCTCAATCAATTCTCTATGGACGAGCACCGCGGCTACCTGCGGGTGGCCACCACCCAACGCGGCTGGGGATGGCGCCAAGGTGGACGCCCCGGCAATAACCTTTTCGTGCTCGGACAACGTGGCAAGCAGTTGCGCATCACGGGCCAGCTCACAGGCCTCGCACCTGGAGAGCGCATCTACGCCGCGCGCATGATGGGCGACAAGGGCTATATGGTCACCTTCCGCCGCACAGACCCCCTCTACACCATCAACCTTTCCAACCCCCGCGAGCCCAAGCTCATGGGTGAGCTGAAGATCAACGGCTACTCGAGCTACATCCACCCCCTCGGCCGCGGGCTGCTGCTCACCGTGGGCCAGGACGCCGACAAGAATGGCCGCGTACGCGGCGCCCACCTGCAGATCTTCGATGTACGCAACATGAAGCAGCCCACCCGCACCCACCATTACCTGCTCACCGAGGGCTTCCGTTCGAGTTCCACCGCGCAATACGACCACCACGCCTTCACCTTCGACGCTCGCGCGGGCATGTTAGCGCTGCCGCTCTCAGTGCAAGGCACCAAGCGCTGGACAGGCATCGCGGTGGTCAAGGTGAGCCCCAGCCGTGGCTTCAAATACGTGGGCACTGTGGACCACGCCGATATGCAACAGAAAAACTTTGCACCCAACCGCCGCTGGCGCTGCCCCCCCAACAAGCGCTGCCGCCGACCACCGAGCGTGCGCCGCGCCTGGGTGCCCATCAACCGCAGCGTCTTCATCGACCGCTATGTCTTCACCCTCAGCTGGGTGCCCATCAACCGCAGCGTCTTCATCGACCGCTATGTCTTCACCCTCAGCGGCCTTGGCCTCAAGGCCCACGATCTTGGCCAGGGCAGCCCCAAGCAGGTGGCGCGTGTACGCTTCGCCGATCGTCAGACCACGCCCATCCGCCGCCGCGAAGACAACCGCCCCTGGCATTGAGCCCAATCAACTCCCCGGAACACCCATCAGCAGCAGCCCCACACCAAATGAGAGCGCGTTGGCAGCCGCTGCAGCCACAACAGCCAGCGTCCACGGCTGCGGGCGAACCATTGCCACATAGAGCAGCGCCTCGAAAGCAAACACCGAG
>JAFCZD010001009.1 GCA_019314525.1 Deltaproteobacteria bacterium | reverse complement strand
CCTCAGGTAGCATGTCATAGCCTTCTTGGATCATGCTCTTGGCCGAGCTCATGGCGCTCACCATCATCTCTTTGGCTTCGCCAAGGGCGGCCATAGCTGGCGCCAGCATCTCTTTGGTCGTGGCCACAATGGGAGCCATCATGGCTTTGGCCTGGGCGAGGGTGGGCGCTAGCATCTCTTTGGCTTTGGCGAGACCTGCTACCAGCATCTCCTTGCCTGCGCGAGCTGCTTCCACCGCCAACACTATGAGCTTCGCGATGCCCTCTTTTGCCCAGGTCAGGGCAGCGCCCATGGCCTCGGCCGCGCTAGCCAATGCAGTCCTTACGCCCTCTGGCAGGCTGGCATACGCTTTCTGAGCCATGCTCTTCACGGTTGCTGCGGCCTCCTTCACCGCGTTTGTGACAGGAGCCATCATCTCTTTGGTCTTTGCCAGAACTTCCTTGGCTGACTCGATGGCTGGCGCCATCATCTCCTCGGCTGCCTGAGCCACCTGCTGGATCTTGCTATTGGCGGTGGCGCGACGGCGACCACGGGGGCAGCGACGGCCATAGGTTCTGGCACCGGCGCAACTTTCGCGGGTCTGGGCGCGGGTGGCGCTACGTCCGCCAACATCGTCTGGGCCGGGATCGCAAGCTCTCCGAGGCCAACGGCACCGGGGCAGGGTTCTTTGCTGTAGATCTTAGCCATGGTCTTCCTTTGGCGCGTGTGGGTTGTCATCGAGCGGCTCAGCGAAGAGCGACAACCTTCCAGGTAAATCGGAGAGCTTCAAATCCAGCGCCCCAGCGAGAGCATGAGCCCCGGGATACAGAAGCCCCCAGCCGAAAGTACGACATGCTTGCACGCGCTCTAAAAAGAGTGGGCGCTTTCGGCCAAACGCTATCGTCACCCGCTTTTGCAACTCATCGAGTTCTTCACATATTCTCGCGAAGCACGCATCACCGTCACGCCGAATAAGTGGCCCAGCGAGAGAAGACCGCGCGAGCTCGAGCGCCCTTGGTATCTCAGGGAGCAAGGCAGGATCCCCAAGAAGCGCTGCCCGCCAAGAGCCAAGGTCCACGAGCGCCTCCTGGCCCAAGGCGTCAGTTGGCCATTCGGCCCCCAGGAGGCGTTCCACCACGCCTAGAATACGTGCTGAGAGGTCTGAGGAACCTTCTATGCGAAAGTTCAGTAAAACCAGTTCATCAAGCCTAGCCTTCTGGCGAAAAAGCTGTTCTTTGCCTAACTCGACCTCCTCGAGCAGCTCTACGAGGAGAGTGCAATAGGAAACCGCCTGCGTTCGCACGTCCCCCAGGGGTGCTCCGGCGGCGAAGAGTGCCATCAATAAATCGCGAGAGATTTCTACGCCTTCGTCCTGCGTCAAAGACGAATGCATCTGTTTTGCGAGGTGTGCTCGACCGAAACAATAACCCACGAAGAGCGCAGCATCATCATCCGTGAGACCCGGACAACGCGTCTTCTCAAAACCCCTAAGACCTGAAAAGCGGAAGAGCATGGACATTCCTGGTCACTCGTAACTTGGCTTGATGCCTGGCAACTTCACCGTTCTAGTTGATGCTGGTTATTGCGCTGGGATCAATGCCACCTTTGATCAGCACCTCCTCTGCGGTGGCCGCATTGGCGAGGTCTAGCGTGCTGCCGTGCCGATTGACAGCCTGCATCACATTCCCATGATCGACGATGGTGCTCCCCGTACTCTCCAGTTTCCCTACGTCGATCTCCGCAAGCCCTGAGCCTGTTCCAAAGCGGCTGGTCGCCTCCGGATGAAGAGAAGCCGAAAGGTACCCGGATTCTCCGCTTGCCACATGGTGCGCGATGCCCTTCGAACCTGCGGCAGACGTCCCTTTGGGCATGATCGCTGCACCCGCGTCATACGCTGCCCGGTCGTCCGGAGAGAGTTCCCGATAGAGCTTCTGTCCACCACCGGTGCGAGCAGCTTTGCACTTGTTCAGACCATAAGGATCGACAAAAGCGAGGGGGTCTGGCACGTAGGCATGTGGCGAGAGCCCGCCGAAAATCCCAGATGGATCGCTCTGAGTATAGAGACACAAATCCGCGTCGTAATAACGGAAACGGTTGTAAGAGAGGCCTGTCGTGCTGTCAGCGTACTGTCCTGCCATCCGCCATGGCACAGCATCGGGGCCAGTAAGGTCAATCTGCTGCCCAAAAGGCGTGACATCAGCCCTCCACACCAATTGGCCACCAGAGTCGAAAGCTGCCCGTGGCGCGTCACGGACATCGCACTCAAAAAACCATGAGGTACTGTCTGCCACCACAGCCAGGGGCTCGAAGCGACGTGCAAATAGATACTCAACGCTGCCCTCGACTTTTCCCGCCTTTCCGTCGATCCACCGCTCCCCGAGGACCC
>JAFCZD010001008.1 GCA_019314525.1 Deltaproteobacteria bacterium | reverse complement strand
GGGCCTCAGGCGTGGGGCCTCAGGCTTCGGATATCATGGTCCCGTCCTGCGATAGGTTGACACTGAAAGTGGGGTACGGTGTCAATGAGAGTGATTCGATATAGCGAGGCGTTCAAGCAACAAGTAGTATCGGAATTGGAGGATGGACGGTTCGGGAGTCCATCCGAGGCGTCACGGGCGTACGGCATCACGGGCCATGCAACTATTCGACGCTGGGTGAAGGAGAACGGCAAGAGTCATCTCTTGAAAAAGGTGGTGAGAGTGGAGAAGCAGGGTGAACCGGGCGAGATAAAGCGGCTAAAGGAACGAGTACGGCAGTTGGAGTCAGCGTTGGCGGATTCCCATATGGATTGGGCACTGGAGAAGTCGTTTTTCGAAATATTGTGTGAGCGCACGATGGGACGGCGTTCACCGGGCGAGGGAAGTGACCGAATATAGTCCTGGAGTGAGCGTCGAAAAGCTGTGCACGAAAGTGAGGATGAGCCGTCAGAACTACTACAAGCGCAGGGCATCGAGAGGCCGGAAAGCTGTTGACGCGGGTTTGGTAGTCCAGTTGGTTAATCGGGAGCGTCAGCTCCAGCCACGATTAGGCGTGAGGAAGCTACAGCACATCCTGAGTGGCGATTTCCAGCAAGCGGGAGTGGAGGTTGGGCGCGACAGGATGTTTGAGATTCTGCGGGACCGGGAAATGTTGGTGGAGCCACTCCCGAAGTCAGCGCGGACGACGCACTCCAACCATTCATTACCGGTGTTCAGAAACCTGATAGCAGACGTCGAAACCACGGGACCCAACCAGATTTGGGTCAGTGATCTGACGTATATTCGAACGGACGAGGGTTTCGAGTACCTGTCGTTAATCATGGATTTGCACTCACGCAAGATCGTCGGATTTCATTGCGGTGATGATCTTTCTACTGCTGGATGCTTGGAAGCACTGGACCAAGCGCTGGCAGGTTTACCGGAAGGCAACTATCCGATTCACCACTCGGATCGAGGTTGCCAGTACTGCTCTCACGATTACGTGAACCGACTCAGGGAACATGGTCTTTCGCCCAGCATGACAGAGGAAAACCACTGCGCAGAGAACGCGACCGCAGAGCGACTCAACGGGATTCTCAAACAGGAATACGGCCTTGGATGGACGTTTCGGACAAGGGCCCAGGCCCGGGCGGCGGTAGCCCAGGCCGTGTGGCTGTACAACAACCGCAGGCCGCATACAAGCCTCGGCCTGAAGACACCGGTCGAGGTTCATGGGAGAGCTGCCTGACGATCGAAGCCGAAGCTCTGATCGATGCGGCCGTTGACTGCGCTGTCATGGATGGGTCCTCTCCTCGAGAGACCATGGTCTCGCAGGATGAGAGCGGCATCAAGGGTCGCTTCGCGCCCGCTCCGCGGCTTCGGCTTGACCCCGCCCTCATCCTGCGGAGAAATTGCTGGGTACGAGGAGAATGCCTTCAACTGATCACCCCGGCGACTTGACGCCGAACCGGAAAGGGCTCAGTCATCACCGGCGCCTTTCCTTCGCTCATTATCCGCAGCATGCAAAACTTGGCAGAACTCCCACGATTCGACATGAGCAAATGCCCTACCTACTCGGCCGAGCATTCCAGGGCCTTCTCTTGGTACCCAGCTCTCCCTCCGCAGGGCGGGGCCGCGGTCAAGGGCGAAGCCGCGGAGCGGGCGCCGAAGGCGATCCTTTACCGCGGTTCCACCCTGCGAGACCATGGATTCCGGGAGAAGGCCCAGCGATACCGCCTGGGGGGTTTGGGGGGCGAAGCCCACCATGATCAGCCGAGTCGGGCGAAGCCCCGCCTTACCTATTCTTCCTCCTCGGACAGAGCCCCTGCCCCCACTGAGCTGAATTCCGCCAAATCTGGCGCTCCAACAAGGAAAAAATTCGGGAGATAGGAAGGGGACGGCGCGCCGGCCCTGGCCGCCTCTCCTCCGGCCTCCGGGGGCTCGCTTTGCTCGCCCCCCTCCGGCCTCCGGAGAGGCGGCCAGGGCCGGGGGGAACCGGAGGGCAGGGAGATACCTGACGCGCTGGGCGCTACTGTCTACTTTTCGCCAGGACTTGACCCCATTTCCGGGGTGGCGAACGGTGAACGACATGCGATTACGTGCACTTCTTGCGGATCGCCCCCGGCTCGGCTTCCGAGGACGGTATCTCTTGGACCCCGAGGCCCGAGGCCCCCCCCGATTGACCGCGCTGGCTTGCTGTGCGATGGTGAGCCCGACCGGGCGAGCC
>JAFCZD010000351.1 GCA_019314525.1 Deltaproteobacteria bacterium | reverse complement strand
TAGCGCCCAATGGATGGGTTCGTTACGCGCAGACCCAATAGTCTCGCCCCTCGCGCAGCCCACGCAGAGTCAGCCGCCCGCGGATCAGCTTGCGCGCGCCCGCCACAGGCACCACCACCAGCACCATAGGATGCTCAAAGTCCGTGATGTCGTTGGGAGCAACCACTGGGCGACCATGACGGGTATTGCCGATGCGGCGGGGATCGATGTCGATGAAGGCTTCGATGGCCACCCCCCGCGCCAAGAGCGCGCGCCCAAAGCGCCCACCATCGCGCCCCGCCCCCCAAAGCAAGAGCGGCCGAGCGCGTTCTTTGAGTGGCCCAGCCAACAAATGCTCGATCTTGAGCGCCAGGAAGGCCTCGGGGCGATAACGACTATCCATGCGTGTCAAGCGCTGAGCATGATCACGCCAGCGCAAGAGCACCACAGGGACCTTGGCAAAGCGCGCACCGGCGCGCGCCAAACGCAACCAGAGATCGTAGTCTTCAGGGCCGTCGAAGTCGCGATACCCTCCCACCGACTCGAAGGGCCCACGGCGCATCATCACGGAGGGATGGGCCAAGGGGCTCTCCACGAGCAACTCCCGGGCGATGCGCTCCTCATCACGGCAACTGTTCAGCCACTTGATATAGCGCTGCCAACCCGCGTTGTCGGCCGCCGATCCAAAGGTCTCCACGAGGGATCCCACCACCGTCAACTCTGGCCGCCGCCGCAACCAACTCAGCTGACGGCGTAGACGATAGGGCATGCAGATATCATCGGCGTCCATGCGCGCGAGGATGGGCGCGCGAGCCTCTTGCGCTGCAATGTTGAGCGCAGCCACCAGCCCCACGGCTCCCGGCTCGACGAGGCGCACACGTGGATCTCGCTGGGCGAAGCCCTTGACGATGTCGATGCTCTCATCCTGCGACCCATCATCGACGACGATCACCTCATGCTCGCGATGGCTTTGTGATGCAAGGCTCTCCAGCGCCGCGGCGAGGGTCGCCGCGCCGTCGCGCACGGGCAGAAGAACGCTCACCTCAGGAGGCTTTGGCATGCATCCTCTCTACCACACAACCCCCTGCACGATGTAGAATCGAAGAGAGGAGAGGAGCAACGAGCATGAAGTATAAGCATCAGCTGCCAGGTCTACTCTTGGCTGGTTTGAGCATTGTTGGTCTGTCCACCTTCCTTCCAAGCGCACCCGCCCTCGCCGAAGAGGGCAGCACGCCAGCACCCAGTGGTGACGCGGCACCTTCGGTCCCCGGCGCCGAGGCGATCCTCAGCGGTGGGCATGGTGGCCCTACCCCGCCCGCCGGCGGGCCAGGCAGCACGAGCAAAGAGCTCTCGGGGCAATTTGCCGGAGGCTTGCTCTTCGAGGAGATCGACGACGATTATTTCGTCACCATTGACCTCTACAACACCCTCTCCATCGGGCCGGTGTCTTTCGGCGTTTGGGTCCCCTTGCGCTTGCGCGTCAAGGACAACGATCCGCAGAACGATGGCGTCTTTCGCTCCGAAGATTGGGACGAGGTCTCGGATTGGGCGCGCCTCTTCCGCTTCGTCGAGGTCAACCTAGGCGGGGAGACCTGGCGTTTCCGCGGCCGCATCGGAGCCCTCGACGGCGAGAGCATCGGCCACGGGACCATCCTCGGCGGCTACTACAACGCCGTGGATCGCAACCACTACCAGAGTGGGCTTGCCCTCTCGGGCGCGATTAAATATGGCGGCGCGGAGATGATGCTCGACAACCTTCTGGCGCCGGAGATCTTTGGCTTCCGCCTGCATCTCCGACCCACCTCGTTTTTTACCGAGAACCGGTGGGCCAACAAGCTCGCCATCGGCTTGTCCATGATCGGCGACGTCGACGCTCCCCTCACCCTGCGCTGGAGTGACCCAGACAACGACGGAGGCTACGCGGCGGAGGTCACCGATGAAGGCAACTATCGGCTCGAGAGCAGCGACGCCCTGCTGATCTATGGCGTTGACGTCGAGTACACGCTGCTGCAGAACAAGCTGATCGATCTGGTGCCCTACATCGATCTGAACTTCATCGGCGACGTACGCACAGGCGTTGGTTTTCACGCGGGCGTCTTTTTCAATCTTCGCCTGCCGACCCCTGTCGGGCCCACCCTTCTCACGCGCCTGGAGTACCGTGCTGTTGGCGACGGCTACGCACCACGCTATGTGGACTCTCTCTACGAGGCCCAGCGAGTGATGGTCGGGCCCGACATCTTCGACCCCGCCGCGAACGATCGCCCCTTGACCAAGCTGGAGTGGTTGCGCACGGCCGAAACAGGCGCAAACGGCATTCTGGGGGAGCTCTATTTTGATTTCGCCGGATGGATCCGCGTGGGCGGCGCCTATGAGGATTATAGCGGCGACAATAACTCCGCCCTCACCCTCAGCTTGCTGCTACCGAAGATCAAAGCGGTGCAGCTTGGCGCCTATTACACCAACCGGGGCTTCGACAGCATGAGCGACGCCTTCGACCTTGAGACCGCGCTCTTGCGCGCCTTCGCGCGCGTCCGGGCCTGGGGCCCAATCTATCTCTCCGCCACCTACACGCGCACCTGGGTGATCGACGCCAACGACGGCAATAAATACATCGCCGAGGGCAACTGGAGCGTTGGCCTCTCCATGGTCTTCACCTACTAACGATCCAGCACCATGCCGCACCCTGCGAAACCCCACCTCCCCATGGACGACGTGCTGGAGGCCTCCATCGAGGCCTTACGCGAGCACGCATCGTTGGTGGTGGTGGCGCCGCCTGGAGCGGGGAAGTCGACCCGCCTGCCGCCTGCGCTGCTCGACGCCTGCTCCGGAAAAGTGCTCATGCTCCAGCCTCGCCGGGTCGCGGCGCGTGCAGTCGCAGCGCGCATCGCTGAAGAGCGTGGCGTGCCCCTCGGCCAAGAGGTCGGCTACCGGGTGCGGCTCGAAAAGCGCGTCAGTGACGCCACCCGCCTCGAGGTGCTCACCGAGGGGATCCTCACACGCCGCCTGCAACATGATCCCTTCCTCGATGGCGTCTCGGCGGTGGTGCTCGACGAATTTCACGAGCGAAGCATCCACCTCGACCTAGCCCTCGCGCTGCTCAAGGAGGTCCAGGCGGAGGCGCGACCCGACCTCTGGATCGTTGTCATGTCTGCCACCCTCGACGCTAGGCCTGTGGCGGCCTACCTCGGCGCTGCGCCCGTTCAAAACCTCAAAGGGCGGGCACACCCCATCGAGATCGTGCACGTGGAACGGGAGGATACACGCCGCCTGGCAGAGCGTGTGCTCAGCGGCGTACGCCGTGTGCTGGCCAGCGCTCGCCATGACGTGCTGGTCTTCTTGCCAGGGGCCGCTGAGATCCGACGCACCGCACAAGCCCTTGAGGAGAGCGACGTCAACGTCGACGTCATCCCGCTCTTCGGCGCCATGCCGCTCAAAGAACAACGGCGAGTCCTCGTCCCACCGCCACCCCCGCGACAGCGGCGTGTGGTCCTCGCGACAAACGTGGCCGAGACCTCCCTCACCATCGAAGGTGTGGACGCGGTGGTAGACTCAGGGTTGGTCAAGCTCGCCCGCCATGACCCAGGAGCTGGGATCGATCGCCTAGAGTTGACCCCCGTCAGCCAAGCCTCGGCTGCTCAGCGCGCCGGCCGCGCCGGTCGTGTGGGGCCAGGCCATGCGCTGCGCCTCCACACTCTGGCTAGGCACGCGTCCCTCCCCCAGCACACACCCCCTGAGATTCGGCGGGTGGACCTCGCCCCCATGGTGCTCGAGTTGCGAGCCTGGGGTGCGGAGCCCCACACCTTCGACTTCTTTGAACCACCCCCCAAAGGAGCGCTGCACGCAGCCGACCTCTTGCTAGAGAGACTGGGAGCGCTGGACAAGAAACTGCACATCACACCTCTTGGGCGCCGCTTGACCACTCTGCCCCTGCATCCGCGCCTCGGTGCGACCCTCATCGCAGCCGTCGACGCACGTCAAGCGCGCGCAGGATCGACGATCGTGGCGCTGCTCTCCGAACGGGACCCCCTAGACCGAGCAGAGGCCGCCTGCGTCAGCGGCCACTCAGATCTCCTTGAGCGCCTCGAGCGCCTCGACGAGGCTGAAGAGCGCCGCTTCGATGGCAAGATCTGCCGTCGGCTTGGCCTCAATCGCAGCGCGGCGCTGCGCGTCGTGAAGGTGCGCGATGAGCTCTTGACCCGCTTGGGGGTGAGACCATCGGGCGGAGACCACCGTTGGAGCGCTGAGGTGCTGCTGCGCGCGCTGCTCGCAGGCTTTGGAGATCGCGTGGCTCGGCAGCGTGACCCGGGCAGCGATCGGGCGCTGATGGTGGGAGGCCGAGGGCTGCGCCTGGCAGCCGAGAGCGTGGTCCGAGACACGAAGCTCTTCATCGCCCATCAGATCGAGGGCGGCAAGACAGAGGGCCGAGTCACGTCTGCCAGCGCCATCGAAAGGGGCTGGTTGCGCCTTGAAGCGCACGAGGTGATGCGCTTCGATGTGGGAAGCGAGCGCGTGATCGCCACCTCGGAGACCCGCTATCTCGACCTCGTCCTCGATCAGAAAGCCGCGTCTCCTGATCCTGACGAGGCAGCGACGCTGCTCCAAGAGGCCGCCACCGCCGACCCCTTCAGCGCCTTGCGGCCGGGGCCTGCAGCCCGCCGGCTGCTCGCGCGGCTCACCTTTTTGCAAGCGGAGATGCCTGAACTTGGCATCACGGGCGACTCCCGCGCGCGCCTGCTCGCGCTCCTTCCCGCGCTCTGCACCGGGAAGACCAGCTTCGCCCAACTACGCACGCAAGAGTTGGCCACGTGGATCGAAGGCACGCTCCCCAGAGCCCTGCTACAAGCGCTGCGACGCGAGGCCCCCGAGAGGACCGTGGTGCCGAGTGGTCGAGAGATCCGCATCGACTACCCAGAAGATGGCTCCACGCCTGTGCTCGCCGTGAAGCTCCAAGAGCTCTTCGGCCTCGCCGACACGCCGCGCATCGCCGCCGGTCGCGTCCCCCTGCTCTTACATTTGCTGGCGCCTAATGGTCGCGCCACCCAGGTCACCCGTGATCTGCGGAGCTTCTGGAACACGACGTATGCTGAGGTGCGCAAGGACCTGCGCCGGCGCTATCCCAAACACCCCTGGCCAGAAGACCCTTGGAGCGCGGTGGCGACCCACCGAACGAAGCGCAGGTGATAGAGACGGTGCAAAAAATCTCAAGTACCATCCCGCACCCCACACGCCACATCTAGCGCGCGCAGGGCGTCATCCCTGGTCTTGGCCACCCTGAGTTCATTGAGCAGCGTGCTCTCCAAGACCACCTTCGAGATCGCCGACATCACCACGAGATGAGAGCGACGTGCGTCTGCACCACCGATGGTGACGAAGAGCACGTCCACCCCACGGCTATCAGGTGCCTCATAGTCGATGGGGTTTTCGATGGTGAAGATGCCAATGCGGGTGCGACGGGCGCTGGGCACTGTGGCGTGGGGCATGGCCAACCCCATCCCCGCCGCCGTGCCTCGCACGCCCTCCCGTTCCCAGAGAGCGGTGAGGATCTCTTCGGAGCAGAGATGCTCTGCCACTGCGCCAAAGGTCTCGGCGATAATGTCGAAGAGCTCCGCCTTGGAGCAGATGTGCAGGCCCACCATGACGCACGCACGATCGACGTAGCTGCTCAGCTGCACCGCCTGCAGCTCCTCACGCGCTTTGGCCCAGTCAAATGTCTCATGGGTCCGGTCCATCGGGCTCTGCAACCTCAAGACCGAACACACCGTCACCGTCTCGGTGATGCGATCACTGGAAGTCCCTCGAATTCGCCGCCAGAGGTTTCCATGAGCGTCTTCAGCGGTGACCAATAGATCATAACCTGCCGCCGCATGCCCAATAGCCTCTGCCTTGGTGCGGCCGCTGACGATGAGCGTCTTGGTGGTGGCCGGACACAGGGCACGCAGCTGATCGACGTAGTCCGCTTCACGTTGACCATAGGGCAACGGAGCCTTCTCTGGGACGAAACCCACCAGCGTCAATTCGGCCTCGTCGACCTCGGCCAAATGCTTGGCCGTGCTGATCACGAGCATGTCGTGCTTGTTGGGTTCGACGTGCACCAAGATCTCTCGAAGATAGCGCACCCCTGCATCGTAGAAGACCGCCAG
>JAFCZD010000350.1 GCA_019314525.1 Deltaproteobacteria bacterium | reverse complement strand
GGCCTGCACGTTGGCCCACAGCGTCTGCAGCGGCAAGAGAAGCAAGAGCCAACGCAGACGTCCGTCAAGGAAGTAGCGCTCGAGGAGCAACAAGAAGAGCGCCACCAAGAGCAGAGAAATGATCACCGGTCGTGCCAACAGCAGACATTGCGCTGCGGCCATGGACACCACGAGAGCCCCCGCCCCGCTCCAACGCCACGCTGAAAGCGCCGTGGGCGTGTGTGGCCTTTCACCCTCTGGCGGCGTGGCCTCTGCTGGCGTGGGCTCTGCCACCGCGGCGTCGCCAGGCTGCCATGCCGCCAAAAGGAGCAGCGCAGACGCGGCGAAGAGCGTGAACACCTTCGCGAGCACCAAGGCTAGCGCACCCCCCAGCTGCCAGAGGCCAAAGCTCGCCAGCTGATAAAGCCAGTGAACGTCGGTCCAGAGCGTCTTCGTGGTCCCCCAGCTGAAAGGATCGCACCGTGGGATCTGAACGTTGTGCACCATCCAGCGCCCACTGGCGAGATGCCACCAAATGTCAGTATTCACCAGGGGAAAGAGGCCCATAAGTGCCACAGCGGAGGCTGCGGCCACAAGGGGCGCGTTGCTCTTTGCTCGTTGGAGGAGGCGCTTCACGCTCCTTGCCTACCATGTCGCGGTTGGGCTTGTCGCGATCACGCTCACCCAGGCAATTCTCTTGGCATCCACCGGGTCGAAGACGTCACCCCGCGACCCTGTTACAATCGCCTCACCTTTGAGGAGATGCCATGAGTGACGCCAACCAGCAGCTGAAAGAAGCCCTCGAACATTTCGAGATCGCCGACGACCACCACGTTGAACAAGAGGCACGCCGGCTGCTCGGCGTGGCTGAGGTCGCCCTCGCCGACGCAGCCGACGTCAAGCACCAAGCGCCTGCCGTCCGCGCCACCTGGCAGCGTTACCTCGACCTCACCGGCACACGCCGCTTCCTGCTTGGCCTCGACGAACATGCGTTACGCTATCGTTGGGCTGACACCTCCTTCGCCGCTATCCAGCGCGCCGACTACGGGCTGCGCGAGCTGCTGCAGCGCGCTGTCGCTCAATATCCAGAGCGCACCTACCTCAAGGAGCGTCGCCATGGGGTGGCGACCAGCTGGAGCTACCAGCGCATCGACCGACGGCTGCGCACCATCGCTGCGGCCTTCCACATGGCGCAGGAGCAGCGACCCCGTGTGGCGTTGCTCACGGGGAACAATCTACAGGGCGCCTGCTGTGACCTGGCCTGCCTGCTGCACGGTATCTTCGTTAGCCCGGTGAACGTACACACCGACCCTGAAGCGCTGGTTTGGATCTTCGATCAACTGGGCATCAACCTCGTCGTCACAGACTCTGACGACCGCTGCCGCATGCTCTCCAAGATCATCAACAAAACCCAGCAGCCCTTCCAGATCGTCGCGCTCTGTGAGGAGGACCGCTGCGACGACGCCTTCCTCCTGGCCCAAACCACCGCGCGCATCGGCGCTGATGAAGCCGACGAGGTGCTCACTTCTTGTGGTCGTCCACCTCTGACCCAAGTCGCCACGGTGCTCTTCACGTCGGGGAGCACGGGGCGCCCCAAGGGCGTATCCTTTTCGCACTACCAGCTCGTGAGCAAGCGCTTCGCCCGTCACGCGGCCCTGCCTGACGTTGGAGTCGACGACGGGGAGCTGCTCTTCACCTACCTGCCCCTCTTTCACACCTTTGGTCGCTACCTCGAGCTGCTGGGCATGCTCTACTGGGGCGGCACCTACGTCTTCGCAGGTAACCCCAGCGCTGAGACGCTGCTCACGGGCCTGCGCGAAGAGCGGCCCACGGGGCTCATCAGCGTGCCCATGCGCTGGCAACAGATCTACGACCGCTGCGACGCTGGCCTGGCCGAAGGGCGGAGCGACGAGAGTGAGCAACGCGTCGTGCACGAGGTCACGGGGGGCCGGTTACGCTGGGGACTCTCGGCTGCGGGCTACCTCGACCCCAAGGTCTTCCGCTTCTTTCAACAGAACGGCATCGCTGTTTGTAGCGGCTTCGGCATGACCGAGGGCACAGGCGGCATCACCATGAGCCCCCCTGGCGACTACCGCGACGACACGGTGGGCATGCCTCTGCCAGGCGTCGAGGTGCGCTTTGGCGAGATGGACGAGCTACAGATCAAGGGGCAGTACATCGCCCGCTACCTCGATGACGCCGGACCTGACGACCTGATCGATCCCCACGAGGACTATTGGTTGCCCACGGGCGACCTCTTCCAGCGGCTCGGCGATGGACACGTGCGCATCGTCGACCGCATCAAGGATATCTACAAGAACAGCAAGGGGCAAACCATCGCTCCCCGCCGGGTGGAGCAGAAGTTCACGGGTGTACCTGGTATCAAACGCACCTTCCTCGTTGGCGATGGACGCGCCCACAATGTGCTGCTCATCGTGCCCGACGACGGAGCACCGATCCTCGACAGCGTGACCGACACAGAGAACATCGAGGGCTACTTCGGACGCCTGATCACGGCCGCTAATCGCGCCCTGGCTCCCTATGAGCGCGTCGTCAACTACGCCCTCCTCGAGCGTGACTTCTCCCTCGAACGCGATGAGCTGACCCCCAAAGGCTCCTATCGACGCAAGGTGATCGAAGAGCATTTCGCCGAGACCATCGACCTCCTCTACCGCAACCGGCACGTCGACCTCGTGTTGGGCGAGTTGACCCTGCGCATCCCACGCTGGTTCTACCGGGACCTCGGCCTCTTGGAGACCGACATCGTGATAGAGGGCCAAAACCTCGTCGACGAGCGTGGGGGGCGTCGCCTCGAGGTTGGCGTCGTCGAAGACCCCAGCGCGACGGGAGAGACATGGATCCGCCTCGGTGACCTTCAGTACTGCATCACAGGCACGCTGGTGGATCTCGGCCTCTTCACGCGACAGCCCTGGCTCTGGCTAGGCAACGGTGAACTCACAGCCTTCTGCCCCTGCAAAGCAGGATGGGACATCCCCCTCCGCGGCGTAGAGCGCCAAGTGCGACGCGTGGCTGATGTGGTGGGCCAGCAGCGTAGCGCGCCACGGCTCGAGGGTGCACACGACCCACGGCTAGTGGACGCTGACCGCCACATACGCGCTGCTCTTTTTTCCGATGAAGAAGCAGCGCTGCACGCCCTGGACGCCATTGAGGCTTTGCTCTCACGTGCCGACGAACGCTTGACTGGGGTGTTGCGCCGGCGCCTCGAGACCCTCGCCCACCATCCAGCAGAGCAGGTGCGCTGCAGCGCCTACCGCATCTTGTTGCTCGACGAGCCCATGCCCGACTACGGGGAGGTCTTCCCTGCCTTCATCGCCTCCGGAAAAACCTTCCTCGACGAGGCGTCCATCCAGCGCATCGCCGGTCGCGACCTGCAGCCCCAGCGTCTCACCCCGCTGCGCCAGCGCCTCCACAGCTACCGACGCACGCTGAGCTGGCCTGTCCCCGCAGGAGCACGGGCACAATTCGAAGGCATCTTCCAGCTCCTGGTGAACTTCGTGCGCCGACACCCAGAGTATTTCTCCCTGGTGCGCGCTGAGCTGGCTGCTTGGGCGCTGCTCGATCAAGCCCCGACTCTCGCCGCCTGCGCCAGCGAGCATTTGCAGACCCTCGTCGCGTTCTTTGATGGGTGGGTCGAGGGGGATAGCGTCGCCGCCAGCGAAGGAGAGTGGCGCAGCCGGGTCGTCTTCGAGTCGAGCATCCCCGCGTCGGACCGTGCGCGCGTGATACAGGCCCTGGCCGACCCAACCTTCCTACGAAAATCCATGCTCCTCGCCCACAACACGGAGAACTTCAGCCTCGAGCAGGTGCCTCCCAAAGGCATCTGGATCACGCAGATCCTCACCAGCTCACACTTTCGCCGCTACCGTGTCGCCATCAACACCAGCGAACATTACGAGCTTCAGCTCGTAATCCGCCACAAGCCCCCGAAACACGAAGAGTTGAAGACGGCCTTTTGGGCCATGGTGCTCTCCAGCGATCCCTTCGGCGCGGTGGTCCTGCCGCCCTTCGGCTACTGGCGCCGTGACCTACGCGCCACCACCATCGGTTACCTGCCCGACCTCAGCGTCTGGGATAAAAGTCGTCAATATGCCAGCGCCATCGCGGCGGGGGGGGATGAGCCCTGGGCTCGGGTGTGGCGCAAGCTCTTTGTGCGCGGCATCGCGACGATCTTTTCCGCCTGGGAGAGCAGCGTCCGACATATTGTGCCTGGGTGCACCTCCCCCACCAACGTGCTCGCGCCGGAGCTCGATTTTCGCGAGGGCGCGGTGATGCTCTCGCTCACGGATTGCTCTCCCTACCGTCAACCCACAGATCTGCTCGAACCCATCTTGCACAACTTCTACCAGCGTACCGTAGCCCACTACCCCTGGTGCGGGCAGTACCTCAAGCGCGAGTGGATCTTTGACGCGGCCATCGAGGCTCTTGGCGCAGATGCTGGACGGTGTTGGCTCGAGGAGGTGCGCGCGCAGCTAGAGGACGAGCCCCCCTTGGTGGATTGGCCCGAGATACAAGAGCGCCTCGGCGACTATCTCGCATGCCATGAGAGCCACCCGCACATCCCCCTCCCTGTGGACAACGCCATCGATCGCTACCGGCATTGGCGCCGTTCCAATCGAGATGTCCCGCTGAAGGGGCAAGAGGACGCCCTGCTGCAGTTCCACGGCGCCTATCGCCTGGAGCGCTACGCCGAGTGGACACGCTTTTATCTTTACCGCCACACCCTCTTCGCCGACGCCGGTGAGAGCACGGTGCACGCTTTCGACGCGCTCCTCGAGCAGATGTTTCGCCACCCCGATCGCGCCGCGACACAACATGTGGAGCTCTCAGACTTGCAAGCGACTCTTGACCGGCCAGAGTGCCGCGAGATCTTTTCGCGCATCATCTTCCCCGAGAGCCTGCGCGCGATGGAGGTGGAGACCGTCGGTGAGCGCGAACGTTCGCGTGTGGTGGTGCGCTCGGAGATCGTCGATCGCGTGGGCGCGCGCTACATGATCCGCCGCCCCACGAGCCCTGCCGAAATCGGTATGGTCTGCCTGCTCTTCCACAACGAGAAATATCCCCAGCAGGTGCACGAAAACGACCACTACTATTTGGTATTCGATGGTCGTAAGCAGATCGTGGGTGGCATCTCCTACCAGCTGCGTGAGCCCCAGATGGCCTACATCCAGGCCATGGTCGTTGCCCGCCCCGTACAGCGTCGTGGCCTCGGAGGGGCACTGCTCGACGACTTCTGCACCCGGATGAAGGAGCGCGGGGTGGAGGTCGTCAAGGCACACCTTCTGCTCAATCAGCTGGCTGGCCGGCGCGGCTTCGGCCGCGACCCACGTTGGGGTGGATGGGTGCGTTTCCTCTCTGAGAGCGAAAAGGAAGAGGATGTCCTCTCGTGACTCCATGTCCTTGATGCGCTAGGTTTTCGCCCCCGCGCATCGGGCGCGAAGAATCAGGAGCTTTCTATCATGTCCAACGTCAGCGTCGCTGCCGACCAAATTGTTTCCATTCACTATTCCCTCGAAGACGCCGAGTCGAGTGAGGCCCTCGACAGCAGCGGGGGTGGCGCACCCTTGGAGTATCTTCACGGACGCGGACAGCTGGTACCAGGCTTGGAGAAGGCCCTCGAAGGCAAGGACGCCGGAGAAAAACTTGAGGTGAAAATCCCCCCTGAGGAGGCCTATGGTGTTGTTGACGCAGAGCGCATTATCAAGGTCCCCCGCGAAAACTTCGACGAGGATGTAGAGGTTGGGCAGGCCGTTCAGGCGGCAACGCCCGACGGCCACCCTATTCGATTGCGGGTTACAGCGGTGGAGGGTGACGAGATCACCCTTGATGCTAATCACCCCCTCGCCGGACGAACCCTCGCCTTCTCGGTGGAGATCGTCGCTGTGCGTCCTGCCACCGAAGAAGAGCTAACGCGCAGCCACCATCACTGTGGTTCGGGCAGCTGCGGCTCGGGAAGCTGCGGCTCGGGCGACGGCGAGGGTCCAGCCGATGAGAGCTCCAAAGGCTGCTGCGAGGGCTGCCACTAGTCCTGCCTCTTCGTGCACCCTCACGCATGCGTGCTAGAAGCGTGCATGTCCAACGAATCGATCCAGCTCACCTCTGCGCTCCATCGCTATCTGCTCGACGTCTCTCTGCA
>JAFCZD010000349.1 GCA_019314525.1 Deltaproteobacteria bacterium | reverse complement strand
CGGTGCAGGCGCTGCACACGCACTCACCGAACAGCCGAGTTGGACCAGCTCGCAGCCAGGGGTCCCGCCGCAAAGGGCCTCACCGAGGTTCTGGCAGGGCACACCTGGGAGCACCGAGCAGTCACCATCAGGGCACACACCCCAGCCTGGAGGCAGCGGATCTTCGAACGAAAATTCTTGTTGTTGGCCGGTCTGCAGGTTGATGGCGCGAACAACACTCTGCTCCGAATCACCACAAGCCATGGCGAAAATCGCCCATGCAAAGATTGCAATCCCTTTAATGGATACCTTGGTTGTCATCGTCTCTTTTACTCCTGGTTAAGGGTTGTGTTGGGCATAAAGCAAGGGCCGGGCCAAAATCTCTGCGCGCAAAAAAACCTATGACTTCAACGCTGGTTGTGGGTGGCCGCACCCACCTGTCGCATAAATGTGACGGTGGATAGTCTCCACTGTCACACACGCTTTACAGTGTATAATGATCGTGGAGGGCACTTTGAAGACACGTCTCAATCACACCGTACTCGCTTTGCTGGTTGTCTGTCTCTCGCTCACAGCCCTAGGACCAGATGTGCACACCAAGCCTCGGCGCCGGAAGAGCAAGCCGAACACCACGATCCAGCCGCAAGACATCAAAAAGCTGCTCGACAAGGGCAAGGCCTCCAAGGCACACAGGCTGCTCTCCGCGGCCATCGAGCGTCATCCTCAAAACGCGATGCTGCATTATCTGCGTGCTCGCACCGAGGTACAGATCAACACCCTCAAGGCGGCCGAGGCTGCGCTGATCTTTGCGCTGCGCTATGGCGGAGCACGCTTCGCGCAACGCGCCACCGGCGAGCGTGATCTGATCCCTCTGCGCAAAGGTGGGCGCCTGAAGATGCTGCTCGACGCCAGCGGCCTGCCCTTGGCCGAAGCCGAAGACGTGCGCACCGCGCTCAAAACAGGTAAGTCACCCAAGAACAGCACCCACCCACCCCAGCTAACGGATATCGATGACGATGGCCAAAAAGAAGCCTTCATCTACGCGCCCGCTGCTGGGAAGGACGGTGCTTGGGACCTGCTCGGCCTCACCCTCGATGGAAAGGTCCTGCATCTGACCCAGGTAGCCCGCGTCCCTGGTGACGTGGACCGTCATCGGGTAGGCATTGGGCTGACCCACGGCAAGCTCGCCCTCGTGTCCTGGTATGTGAGCGAGGGAGACAAAGCCGACGCGCACACCTTCGCCGTGCGGGTCAACAAGGGGCGCGTGGAGGTGCTCAAAGATTGGCATTTCCCCCTGGAGAGCCCCTGCCGCGCGAAACACTGCAAAGGCAAGGCGAGGCGGATGCAAGCCACCTTATGGCTGGCGGATGTCTTGGGCGACAAACGCGCCGAGGTTGTGGTGGTGCGACATATCTGCGAGCAACGAGAGACGCGCACCGCAATCTTCGCCCTCAAGCGAGGCGCCCTCGTCAAGAAGAAACCCCGCGCCCTCAAACGGGCTCTTGCAGCGCGCCGCAAGCAAGCGCTCTCGGGTGACACAAAGGTGGCCCGCTGGCTGCTTTCAATGTTTCCGGCCAGCCTCCCCTTGCGACGAGCCGCGCTGGTCGCCATAGCGAAGCAGGCGGCGTTGGATGGAGACACCTCAGCGTTGGAGGACCAGCTGCTCGAGGCCCATCGCTATGCAACCAAACGTGATTGGAAAAGACTCCTCAAAGCCCTGCGCAAGAAGATGCCCAAGCTGGTGAAGATGGCTCGAAAGCTTGTGAAGGAGGAGGCGACCTCGTGCAACGACTCCTATCAGGAGAAGTTGCTGGCGCCCTTGAAGAGCAAAACCGACAACCCTACCTCCACCAAGACCAAGTAACCCACGTGACGCCCAGAGCATGGCCCCCCATTCTATGGTAATAGGGCGCCCATGGCCCCGAACGCGGCGGCCACCAAGCACTGGGAGCATTATGATCCAAGACCACACCCATGGTCGCTTCGACGCCATTGCCGTCGTCGACTTTGGCGGACAATACGCGCACCTCATCGCCACCAAGGTGCGGCGCCAACATGTACGCGCCGACATCCTGCAACCCGAAGATCCCATCGAGCGCTTCGCTGGCTACAAAGGGGTCATCCTTTCTGGGAGCCCAGCGCTCTCCTCCCATGACGAGGACTCAGCCTACCAAAAGGGGATCTACGCCCTCGATGTGCCGATCTTGGGCCTCTGCTTCGGACACCAGGAGATGGCCAAACACTATGGCGGCGAGGTGATCCACGGCGGTCGCGAGTGGGGCCACGCCAACCTGCATATCATGCGCGAGCACCCCCTCTTCGAGGGGCTCGACGAGGTGGAGCAAGTGTGGATGAGCCACTTCGACTCGGTCTCGGCCCTCGGCCCAGATTTCGAGGAGCTGGCTTATAGCGAGCTTGGCGAGGGCGAGGGTGAACACCGCTACGCTGCCATCGGCTCGGACAAGCTCAAACGCTATGGCTTCCAATTCCACGCCGAGGTCGACGATACGCGACATGGCGAGCAGATGCTGCGCAACTACGTGATCAATATCTGCGGTTGTGAGCCCAGCTGGACCATGGAGCGCTTCGTCGAAGAGCAGCTTGTGGCCATTCGCGAGCAGGTAGGTGAGCGTTCGGTCTTCTTGCTCGCCTCAGGCGGCGTAGATTCCACCGTCGCCGCCAAGCTCTTCGCCCAGGCGCTGCCCCCCGATCGGCTCATGCTGCTGCATGTGGACAACGGCCTGATGCGCAAGAACGAGAGCGAAAAGGTCCTCGCGCTCTTGAGAGCCCAGGGGCTCGGCGAGAACCTGCACTTCATCGACGCCACCGACGACTTCCTCAACGCCCTGGGCGACGAGGTGGAGCCCGAAGCCAAGCGCAAGAGCATCGGGGAGACCTTCATCGCCGTCTTCGACCAAGAAGCACGCCGCCTTGGCGCTGAAAACCACCTCCTCGGCCAAGGTACGATCTACCCTGACACCATTGAGAGCGGCGGCACCAAACGCGCACATACGATCAAGACCCACCACAACCGCATCCCTTTGGTTGAAGAGATGATCGCCGCCGGCCGGGTCGTAGAACCCCTCGCCGAGCTCTATAAGGTTGAGGTTCGCGAGCTCGGCGAGACCCTGGGTTTGCCGAGGACTGGCCTCTGGCGCCACCCCTTCCCCGGCCCTGGCCTTGGCGTGCGCCTGCTCTGCAGCGAGGGCAAAGAAGCACCCGACGTCGACGCGATCCAAACACAGGCCGCGCCCATCGCGTTGAAGCACAACCTCACGGCAACGGTGATGCCGGTGCGCTCGGTAGGCGTCAAAGCTGACGTGCGCTCCTACGAGCGCCCGGTGATGCTTAGCGGCGCCCTGCCCTTCAAGGAACTGCTCGAAGCCTCTGGCGAGCTGCTCAAGCAGGTGGAGGGCCTCAACCGTTGTGTCTGGAATGTTGGCAGCAAGGAGGCGCCCACCCTACGCCCCAAACGCGCCACGATGACGCGTGAGCGGCTGAACATCTTGCGCGAGGCTGACGCGGCGGTGATGCATACCCTGCGCATGAATGATCTCTACGATAGCATCTGGCAATGCCCCATCGTGCTCGTGCCCGTGGCCGTAGACGCCCAGGAGCAAGAGCTCTGCGTCGTGCGCCCTGTGCTCTCTGAGCGCGCCATGACCGCGGTAGCCGCCGAGCTTCCCGAGACGGTGCTCATGGAGCTGCGCGAGACGGTGCTCGCCATCAAAGGCATCGGGGCTCTAGGCCTGGACCTCACCTCCAAGCCCCCTGGCACCATCGAATGGGAGTGACTAGACATTCGCGGCGTAAGTCGCGACGGTTCATTATTCCCGCCGAGAAGGCCTAAAGCACGACGACCAAGGGTTCTAGGCGAGCGCGCAAGGCCTGAGGAAACGTGAGACTTCGACGTGCTTGGAGGTCGAAGAGCACTCCGATGATCTGCGCCTCGCAGATCATGTGCTCCCCGTTGAAGATGCACTGCCTAAAACGCATGCTCTTGCCGCCGAGGCGCACCAACGCGGTGCGAATTGAGAGCGCATCACCCCGCCGCGCCTCCTGGAGGTAGCTCACCTCCATCTTGGCGATCACCGCGCCGAGCTCTTGGTCTTTTTCTGCCGAGAAGGCTTCGCCTGCGTTGCTGCGGTCGAACCACTCGTAACGGCCCCACTCGAGGTACTCCACGAATTTGGCGTTGTTAACATGACTGTATTCGTCAAGATCCGTCGAGCGGACGACGATCGGTAGCGAGACCCACATGGGCCGCAGTCTGGCCAGTGGGGAGCTTGCTGTAAAGCTGATTGAACTCCTGATTGAACTCCTGATTGAACTCATAGGGTTTAGGTGGCATATCTGCCTTCAGGAGGTATCCATGAAACGTTTTCCCCTCTTGGTCGCGCTCTTTGGTGCATCTCTCGTATTCTCCGCGTGTAGCGATGATGACGGCCCTGCGCCTGATGCCAGCGCTACCAGCGATGCTGGCGTCACAGTTGACGGCAGCCTCACGGTTGACGCTAGCGCCGCTATCGAAGTCACGGTAGACATCACCTACCCGGCAAACGCGATCGCCGCTGGCCAACGACCTACCCTCGCCGTCTACGACAAGGCCAGCTACCCAGACTTGACCCAGCGCCCCGCAGCCATGCCGCTGGCAGCGCTCCTTGGCAACGAGGGCGACCAAAGCCTCTCGGGTACGATCCTCGACCTGCTGCAGACCAAGAGCTTCGTCTTCGAGGCCGGCAAAGCCTATGTCATCGCCGCAGGCATTTCTGCTGCTACAGGCCTTCCTATCTTCCTCGACAATACCCAATGGGTCGCCAAGGAGCTGACGTTGGAGCAGGCCGACACCCTGACCATCACGGCTGACGACACCGGCTGGGCGCAATGATTCGTGCCACAGCGTTCGCCCTAGCGACGCTGCTCTCTTACTCCGGCGTGGCATCTCCCAAATCTTCTGGTGTGCCGCCGGAAAAAAAACGCGCGCCCAGTTGGCATGTCGTCGTCACGCCCGCGGCTGGCTTCTTCAAGAACATCCTGCGCTTCAGCTATGAGATGCCCACAGGCCCCGATGAGCGAACACCAGTCACAAAAGAGTTGACGGACACAGGATGGGGTGCAGCCGTGATGGTGGGCTTGATGGGCAAGCGCTTCGCCATCACCAACGTCACCTTCCTCGTGCCTGACGTCAACGAATGCCGTGTCCTCGGCAATGTACTCTATGCCAGCTACCGCCACCCCGTGACCGAGCACATCGATATCTTTGGTGGCCTGGGCATGGTCTACAACAACATCGTCGGCGTCTACGAAAACTTCGAGGACAGCGTCACCAAGAACGGCGTCACCGCCACGGCGCACTTTGACGAGTTCCACATCACCAATAATGTCTTCGCGCCCTTCCCCCGCGTAGGCGTGCGCTTCAAGCTCCCGATCCAACACTGGTACATCGCGCCCTGGGCAAGCTACATGCTCGAAGCCTTCCGCCTGGACATCTACAGCCCAGGCGGCCGCGTGAACATCCCAGAGCCCATCAACGACACCAAGATCATCCCGGAGATCCGCTCCGAGAAGTGGAAGTTCTACCACTCACCCCTCGTGGGCCTGGACCTCTTCTTGGATTTTCACTACGCGCTGCAGCTACGCGTACGCGCCCACTACGACCTCAACCACGACAAGCTGAATATCCGGGTGATGGGCGCGGCCTTCTTCAGCCGGCGCGTGCCCATCGGCATCGCCGCCTACTTCACCTACGCCGAGGGCATCGTGCACGACAACATCTACGCCTTCGTGGGGCCTTCGTACCTTTTTTGAGAGGGGATCGACGCGAGCGCCAGGAACATCGGCGAGGGTAAAGGCCGATGACCCAGCCCGCCTTCGATCACGTCGAAGCACTCGAAGCCATAGCGCTCGTAGAAAACACTACATAATTCAAGACCGAGCTACATCAGCTCGTCGCCAGCCGCGTTAACGGCCAGCCACAGCACGAGCCCGCGATCTACTGGGCGGGTCGTATGCAGCTCATCGAGGCAAACGAGCACAGTCGCTTTGACCTGGGCATGCAGCTCTGGAGAATCGCGCGCGAACGCTTGCAAGTGCTCGATAGTCTCCAGGCTTGGTTCTTCCTGGCAAAGAGCAAGCTCCCCCATCAAGAGGCAGCGTTGA
>JAFCZD010001007.1 GCA_019314525.1 Deltaproteobacteria bacterium | reverse complement strand
CAACGAGCACAATATCGACGCGATAAACACGCTCAAGAAGCTCACGCTGCAGTGGGACAAGCTTGGCTGTGAAGTGTATTGGGACTGTGCTCAATGTGTGCCGCCGAGCAGCGGCGCCTGCGATGGCACCACCCAGGCATGTGTCGACCGCTACTGATTTAGCTCTACACTCAGCACATCCGTCCGTGAAAAATCATCCCCTTTGTAGAGTAGGGGTTCTGCTCTCACTTGGCAGAGGGCATACGCAAAACAGTCGCCAAAGTTGAGCCCAGCAGGATGACGCCCTTTGCCGTACCTGCGATAGGCAGCTCTGGCTAACTCCACTTGCTCGAGATCCACTGGGACGATCTCAATGGATGCCTTGTGAATCAATAGATCCAGCTCACCCACGCCGGACAGGCCCAGCCTGGCCTCGATCACAATGGAGGTCTCCAGAAAAGTGCCAGCCGACATGATCCTCACTGGATTCTGAATCAGCGCGCTCTGGATCGCGGCAGCGTCAGGCTCGTTGAGAAACAACGCAACCACAGCAGACGTATCGATAACCATCAGGAGGGAAGGCCTTGATCATCGTAACCGATGATCTCATCCGGCTCTCGAGGGTCCAGGTCTTTGAGTCGAGCGCAGCGCTGACGAATCAACGTCAACTCCTCTTCGAGCCGAGTATTGCGTTTGGCTTGCAGAACTCCCTGGTGGCGGCTCAAGCGCTCACGAAGCGCAATCAACACAGCATCCGTTAGTGATTCACCAGTAATTCTCGACAGTTCTCGTGCGAGGCTGTCGGCTTCAGGGTGCTTGATACTGAGAGCCACTGACTTTCTCTCCTTCTATACAGACGTCTATAATTATAGATTCCCCAACCGGCATGTCAATCTCCCTCCACGGGTACCTCAATCAGCTCCACAATCTCGGCGAGCTCTTTGAAGGAGAGACCACAATCCATCAGCGTTGGAATCGGGAGCGCGACCAGGTCGGCGACGGTGCGGCAGCCGGCCTCGAGCAGCAACGCCTCGATGGTGGGATGTAGTGTGAGCGCTTTGATGCTCGTCTCCAGGGTTGTACGCATAGCTCACCTTAACGGAACTCTCTTTTGCGCCCAAGGCTGAGCAAGACCTGTGGTAAAAACACACATTATGGGAGGACGATCGTTTGCACGTACTAAGGGCCAAGTTGGGCGACGAAGACATCAAGAAAACCCGTGCTCGTTAGCCCACCCCCGCCAAAATCCACAACATTGGAGAAGCTGCCAATGAGGGCGACCTTGCCCTGGCCAGCGTTGGTCACGCCATAGCCGCGGTCGTCCCCGGCAGCGCCGAAGACCTGAGACCAGAGGTGTACGCCGCTGGGGCTATAGGTGGCTACGAAGATATCCTCCAACCCAGCGCTTGCACGTGAGCCAGCACCAAAATCGACGCTACCCTCGAAGCTGCCAACAACCGTCACGTTGCCGTCCGCGTCTACGGTCAGAAATCTGCCCTGGTCAACGGTCTTGGCGCCCATGCCCCTGGACCAACGATGCTCGCCAGTGGACGTGTAACTTGCGACGAAAATATCGAAGTCGCCTGCAGACCTCAGGGCGACGCCACCAAAAACTGCCGTGCTTTCAAAGAGGCCTGTGACGCTAAGATTGCCCTCCGCATCTACCGCGATGCTTCTGCCATCATCGACTCCGCCTCCACCGTAGCTCTTGGACCAACGGTGCGCGCCGCTTGGGGTATAGCTGGCGATGAAGACATCCCGGTTCTTGTCGAACGCCAGCAAGCCTCCACCAAAATCTACTGCGGCCTCCATGGTACCTGTGATGGTGACAATCCCGCTGCTATCCACCGCCACATCCCTGCCATAGTCGTTTCCACTACCTGGAAACGCTCTAGACCAGTTGTGAGCTCCGCTCTCGCTGAAGCTCGCCAACCAGACGTCCTGCCCGCCTCCCCCTCTCAACAACGCCCCTCCCATATTCACATTGTCAAAGAAGTGACCCACGATCATCACGCTGCCGTCTGGGCCCGTCTCCACGCCGAACGCTGAATCACTACCCTCGTCGCTTCCGAGCTGGCGCGACCAACGATACGCGCCCGTGGAGCTCAGGCTCATGGCGAATCCATCGCTATTGGCCATGGTGAAAGCGCCACCGCCGAGATCTACCGTCCCGCCTATGGAGCCAACGACTGTGAGGGCGCCGTTGCCATCCACCGCGAGGGCGTGACCGCTATCATAGCTTGACCCACCAAAGCGCTTGGACCAACGGTGCGCTCCGGCGGATGTAAAACTCGCCACAAAAAAGTCTGCGCTACCCGCGCTCGTGAGGTCGGAACCACCACAGTTAATGGTGTTATAGAAATCACCCACTACAGTGACGTTGCCGCTGCTGTCCACAACCACCGCGTTTCCATAATCATGGGTGCCGGCGCCGATGCTGATGGACCAACCATGAGTGAGCGTTGTTGCACACCCGCTTTCACAGAGACCACCACAACCATCGTCCATCCCGCATAGCTTCGTAACGCAGCTTGGCACACACCCATCCAGAATCGGGGGGACACTGTCCATGGCACTATCAGGCACCATGCTATCCACCGAGGAATCCGGCGCCGTGGTATCCCGCGGCAGGTCCACCGAGGAATCGGGCGCCGTGGTATCCCGCGGCAGGTCCACCGAGGAATCCGGCGCCGATGAATCGGGCGCCCTGCTATCACTCGCCACAACATCACCAGGGATCAAGCCAACATCCATAGAGTCAGGCCAAGGCGTTTCATCCCCTGAAGGTCTGTCATCAACGCCGTAATCCAGCTCAGCGGCGTTTGGCTTCCCTCTATGGTCATCAAGGAGTGGCGCTCGGAGCGCCCTTGCCTCTAGGAAAAGAAGCCGCTGACGAGCAACACAACGGGTGGGTAGGCCAAATGCCATCGAGACTCGTTCCGCATCGAAGCCACTATTTCAATATGATAGAATGGAGTTGTCTAAAATTGTGACGCTGCCCCGGTCTCCTGTCAAAGCCTCCTCTTGGCCGATTGACGGCGCACTGTAGGCCTATATAAGGAAGAGTCCGACCTTGGAGACCTCTAGCGACTTACGTCGCGAGCGTCTAGGCTGGCGTCGTGCTCCTTTCGCGCTACCTCATGCGCCAGCTGCTTTGGCCCACTCTCCTGCTCACGCTCTTGTTCTGTGTGCTCGT
>JAFCZD010000348.1 GCA_019314525.1 Deltaproteobacteria bacterium | reverse complement strand
TGAGCCTCGCGGCTCGAGGGAATAGGATGCCGCTCAACGCCAAGGAGGGCGCACTGAATGACCAGAGAATCTGTATTGGAGCTGCTTTCTGAAGTGGGTGAGGGCGATGGCAAGAGGAACGTGATTTTTGCAGAAGACAAGCAGGTCGCTTTGCTCTTGGCGCTGGATGGTGCCCTCGTGACTGTGGAACGCCTCTCTCGCGTTGAGCTCAAAGGCGAGTATTTGGTTGCTTATGGCGCGCGCGAGCAATTCCTCGTGGCTGTGGAATACGTCGCAGGGCTACGGCTGACGGGAGATGTGGGGACCACGGGCTTTCGCGCCTAGTGTTCTGTCTCAAAAACATTGAACCGGCTTCTCGCCGCCCCTTGAGGGGGCACAGGGTGGCTCCAAGACGGCTCATTTCGCATTTCTCTAGCCAAGACACTCTGTTTCATTTGGCGCCGCGTTGCGACTTATAAGAGGCGCTCGGAGAGATCAAGCTTTTTGAGACGCAACACTAGTGTTCTGACAGATTGATTCTGAGCCTCCGCTCGCGCCGCCCCCAACCCAGGCGCGGGCCGGCGGATTAGTCAGATGAATCTGGGCCGCCACCAAATGGCAGCGTCTCTGGGCGTCGCCTAGTCAGATGAATCTGGGCCGCCACCAAATGGCAGCGTCTCTGGGCGTCGCCGCTTGGTGGGGACCTCCGGGCTCTCAACCCAGGCGGGGTCCTTATTCCCCGTGGGCTCTCGAAGAGGCTGCGACTCGATGATCAGCGGGGCGGCTAATCGAGGTGAAGCCTGCCGAGGTGAAGACCTTGGCGTCGGCGTGGGGTCGGCTTTTACCGACACGTCCGTTTTGGGCTCTGGCCTCACGGTCGTTGCCGCCTCTTCCGCCGCCTCTTCCGCTGCCTCTTCCTCTTCCTGCCATGGATATTTCACTCTGCTGTGCATCGCCGAGCGGAGGGTTTCTACCAGGCTGTCAGCGATACGGGCCAAGTCACCAAGGGTCAATCCACAGTCGTCGAGGATGCGCTTTTCAAGCTTCGAAAAGATGATTTGGCGCACCAATCGCCGCAAATCGTCCAGCTTGGGCTTGGAAAGAGTTCGAGATGCAGCCTCGGCGGCGTCGCAGATCGCGAGGATGCCTTCTTCTTTTGTTTGGGGTCGCACGCCTCCATAGCAGAAGTCTTGCTCTGTGAGGTTGTGGGTGTTTCCTGCCTTCACGGTCTTGTGCCAGAAGTACTCGAGGCGGTCGGTGGCATGGTGTGTGTAGATGAATTCGATGACGGGTTCTGGCACCTTATGTTTGCGGGCCAAAGCGACCCCTTTATCGACGTGGGCAAAGATGGCGTCTGCAGAGGTCTCGGGATCCATCTCATCATGGGGGTTTGTGCCCGTCTGATTTTCGATGAAGTACTCAGGCTCAATGCTCTTGCCGAGGTCATGATAATACGCCCCCACACGCACGAGCTGGCCGTTGGCGCCGATGGCGTTGGCTGCCATTTCAGCGTAGTTCGCCATGTTGAGGCTGTGAGCCCAGGTCCCTGGGGCTCGCGTGGAGAGCCGGCGCAGTAATGGATGTTCGAAATTGGCGAGCTTCCCCAGGGTTGTTCGGGAAAGTTGACCGGAGAGCCTGCGAAAGGCCGGGGAGAGCAAGTAGGCCAACAACCCCGCCAGGAGGGGCCCTGCACCGGACGCGACGAGATCCGACCCTGCAATGGAAGCGAGAGATGCGCCCTTTGCCAGCGGACCTAGGGGCACATATTGCACCAAGAGCAGGCTGATGGCTGCATAGGAGAGCGCGCTCGCGAAGCCAGCGAGGATCGAGCCCATGACGAGCATGCGGTTTCCTCCGCCCGGCCGAATGACGGCGCCGACAACCAAGGCTTGGGTGCCAAAGACGATGAGGGCAGGCAGATCCACTGGGTTGAGGAGGCTGATGATGATAGCCATCACGAGCCCTGTGGCGACGCCGACGCGGCGTCCAAAGTGCAGAGTCACCGGGAGCGCCAGCCCAGCCAAGGGGATCCACAGCGCGCTCCACGCGGTGAAGAGCAGCAGGACTTTGCTCAACGCGCCAAAAAGCAGGAGCGAGAAGAGGAGCGTGAGTTGAGTGGTCAGCAGGCGCCCACGGCGCCCCTGCGCGCGTAGGTAGCCAAGGTAGAGCAAAGAGAGGAGCAGGACGATAGCGCCAAGTCCCAGGAGCAGGGGTTGGCTTGGTGGGCGCCTGAGATCTTCGTAGGCCTGGATGATTCGCGCACGCTTGGGGTCCAGGGTCTCACCACGAGCCTCACGGATCATCACCATGCGGTAAGACGCGCCCCCTGTGATGGTATCTCGATAAATCCCAATCGGGGGCACGCGCACGGTGAAGGAGAGAGGCTTGGCCGTGGGCACACGCGACATGACGTAGAGGTCGAAGGTGACCAAGCCGATGAGCCCAGCCCCAAAGACGAGGCTGAGGCCAAGTGCGGTGATGGGCCCTGATCTGGCGCGCTGCATCGGCATGGTTGGCTGTCGCTAGAAGCCAAGTGTCATAGTGAAGCTCGCGTGTGTGAGCCCGCCATCATATTTAGGAAACTTGATGAGGCGCATCTTGCGCGAAATACAGCGGTGAAAGGGACCAGAGGTTTGTCCGTTGACCTTGCTGTAGCTCACGTCGCCGCTGCCCTTGACGCCAAAGGCGATGGTCACCTTTCGTAATGTTCGGTTGCGACGATATTCGTTCTGGACACACCGGGTCAACTTGTTGACGCCACGCGCCATGGTGCGCTGGATCTTCCCTTGGCTCAGGAGGGCGTCGCCGCCGCTCTTGCTGGCATCTCCAAGGTAGGTAACGTCGCTTCCGCTGGCCTGTTTCTTGCGGCGCCTTGGTCGTTTACGCCATGCCCGGCGCTTCTTGGCCTGGTCCGCGGGCTCACTATTGAAGGCGACCTTGATGCTGAGATTGCCTGGTCTGTCGCGATAGACGATCTTTTCACGTGTTTCTGGCGGCTTACGGAAGACAAAGTACCAAAGCCCAATGCCCGCACCAGCGAGCACGACGAGGCTCACCATCACGATGCTGACGACCAACGCCCGACGACGTCGGTCCTGGCGGTCTGCCTGTGCGACATTCTGATGGGCGGCTTCGACTTGCTGGTGACGTTCTAAGACTCGCGTGAACTCTGCGAGATCTGGATGGTGGCGGATGGATCCTCGATCTCCGGTCTCCTGATCGACGATGATCTCGTCGCCGCTGAACTCTCCCTTGTACATCTGTTGCTTGATATCGCCGAGGGAGAATGGCCCAAAATCGAGACGGTCTTTCTGAATGAGCCACCTCTCCGTCGCATCCCCTGTCTCTGCGAGGAGGCTCTGGATGTTGACGGCTTGAGGGCCCGCTCCAAGCTGAGCGTCGAGGGGGTTGAACGTCCCGCTCGTGGTGGCGGAGGGGGCGAGGCCAAAGGGCCCCGTGGGTTGGGGCTGAATCCCTCCCAAAGGCCCCATGGGCGTTACTACTGGGCCGCTTGGTGCCCCTTGTGGTGGGGCCTGCGGGCTGACCACAGCCAAGGGTGCCTGGGGTTGGGGTTGGGGTTGGGCCTGGACATGAGCTTGTGTGGGTGGCTGGGGCTTCTGGGCCACGGGGTCCTGCACGCTATCGTCCTGGATCGCCGCGTAGAAGGCCGCCTTGACCTCCGCTAGGGTGGTGAAGCGGCCGGAAGGCTCACCTTGCAGGCAGCGGTTGACGACGGACTCCACTGCTGGGTTGATCCCATTGACCAGGTTCGACATGGGCTCGCGGGGAGTAGAAGGCGGCACCCCTGTGAGGAGCTCATGGAGTACCACACCCACAGTGAAGACATCGGCCGCTGCGGTGATGCTCTCTGGGGCGAGCGGCAGCTCGGGCGCCATGGCATAGCGATCACCGAGTTGGTCAAAGAATGCAGAGTTTGGCTGCATGGCGGCGACAATGCCGAAGTCGGCGAGCTTGACTCGGCCAGCGCGGTTGACGATGACAGCGCCCGGACCAGGGAGGCCATGGATGAGTTGATGATGGCCTTCTTCGAGGGCATTGCAGAGGTGCGCAATGACGTTGTATGCCCCCTTGAGAGAGAAGGTCTTGCCGGTTCGTCTCTTGCGTTCAACCAGCTGTCGCAAGCTGTGGCCTTCGATGTATTCGCTGGCCAGGTAGCGCAGAGAACCCTCTTTTCCCATCCCAAAAACACGTGCAATGTTCTTGTGGTTGAGACCAGAGGCCCGTTTGATTTGCCCTCGGAGGCGCTCCATTACCTCGTCGCTTCGCGCCAACTCACTCGCTAAAATACGGATCGCGACGGGTTTTTCGGTTTTCTGATCTAGGGCCTTGTAAAGGTCTCCAAGACCACCACCACCGAGGTGAGCTTCAACCTGGAAACGGCCCCCAATGATATTGCCGGGGGTGAGAGCCTGAGCAGTCATTTCCCTACTTTCGCGTGTTTCGAGTATTCGATGATGCTATCGGATTAGCCCAAATCGTGCAACGACCAGCCGTCAGCGGTGTCGTGCGATTATGGCCCGGACCTTTCTTGCTTTTGGTCCTTTGGGGTCGAGCTCCAGGTAACGCTTGAGCGCCCGCAGACCTTTGCGTTTCCATTTGCGCTTCTGAATCTGCACCAGGCCCAGCTGGAGGTGGGCGAGGGCCATATCGGGTGCTCTGCGCACAACTTGCTTGAAGCACCAAATGGCTCGTGGAGCGTCGCCCTTCGCTTTGTGGACCAGGCCAAGATGATAGAACGCCTCGGGTGGTGCGTTCGATTTCGTGCTGGCGCGGAAGAGCAGCTCTTCGGCGACTTTTCGCGCCGCTGGCCGGCCGCGGACGAGAAGTTTCCCCACGGAGATCAACGCGTCCACAGCCCGGCCATGCTGGTTGGCGCGTTCGAAGAAGCCGATGGCGTAGTCCGCATGAGGCAGGGCCTTGCGGGCTTTGCCGGCCCGGGCGTACGCGATGGCGAGGGAGAGCCGCAGCGCTGGGTCTTTGGGGCGTGTTCGCAGAGCCCGAGCGAAATACCTGCTCGCGCGCCGCTCGCGACCCCGGTGGAGGGCGATTTGCCCGAGGTCGAGGTGCACCTCAGGGTCTTTTCGGGAGCGCTTGAGGAGGTGAAGTAGGAGGCGACGTGCCATGGTGTAGCGCCGGTTGGCTAGGGCGACGTGGGCGGCCAGCAACTGCAGAGAGTGGTTTTTGCGGTGGGAAGCGGTGCCCTTTTTCGCGATCAGAGCCGCGCGATCAGCGTTGCCTAGGGCGATCCATGTGTCCCCAATTGCGGCGAGGGTGATGGGTGCGCTGGGGCCAGCTTTTTCGATCTCTCCCAGCAGCTCTCGCGCTTCGGTGTCGTTGCCCCTCAAGACGAGCGCTTTGGCCAGGGCGAGCTGGGCTCGGACTGAAAAGTGCTCGTGGGTCACGAGCTTACGGAGGGTGGAGATGGCTTGGTCGAGGTGATAACGACCGATGGCAGCGCGGGCCGTGAGGAGCATGTGGGAGGAGGTGTCAATGGCCTTGGCTGGGAGCTTGCTCAAGAGGGAGCTTGCTCGCTCCGCGTCCCCTGCCACAAGCGCCAATAACACCTTGAGGTATCTACGCTGCTCGGCGTTCAACGTGCGTTTCTTGGCCCAACGACGAAGGGGCGTGTAACGCCGGAGTTCGAAATAGTTCTCTGCGCAGACGGTGAGCATTTCACGGCTGATGTCCTTCGTTGGGCAGAAGCGTTTCAACGCGGCCAGATCACCAAGCCCCGTAGCCGCGCGGGATAGCAGGGCATCGCGGTCAGCCTTCTGAAGGGGACTTAGATGATCAGCGGGGAGCGTGTGGAGCGCAGCGCGGGCCTCGTCTGAGCGTGCTACGAGGAGCAAGACGCGCGCCTGATCGAGCGCAGCGCTCGGGAGCAGCTTTTTGGTCTCCGGGAAAAGTAGCGTGGTCTCCTTGACCGCGGCGCTCGCGTGCATTGCGCCGCCATTCAATCGCCAAATAATCCCCTGCCAGTGCGCCTCAGGACGAGAGAGGGGCGCCGTCTTCGTGGCGCGCGCGGCGAGGTCTGCGGCCGTGCCAAACTCTCCCTTCTGTGCGGCGCCATGTGCCAGAAGTAAGTCGAGGTCTGCGCGTAGTGATGGGATGGTCTCTGCTTCTTTGCGCAGCTCTGCGCTGGGTCCTAGGCGCTTGGAGGTGAAGGTGACGAAGGCCTTCTCCAGGCGTAATCCAGGGTGCCTGGGGAAGAGTCGAAGACCTCGCGTGAGCAGTTTGTCTCGCAGAGGCATGTCGCCCTGGAGACGTGCGATGCGGACGCCGGTCTTGAGCAGGGCGGCGGAGATCGTTGTGTCGTCGAGGGCCAAGAGCTCTTTGAGCGCCTGGAGGACATCGCCTCTGGCCAAATGGACTCGTGTTCGCGCGTAGATTACATGCCAGTCCTTGGCTGCTGAGGGGAGCCCCCCAAGGCGCAAGACTGGTCGAGGAGTCGGCAGAGACGCCGAGCGCAGCAGCTCTGCGACAGCGGTCCAGGGGTGCTTTGGGGCGAGCTTTCGTGCGAGGCCTAGGTGCTCTTGCAAAGCTGCAGCGAGGTTTTCACGAGAAAACCTCGCCACGAGGTGCGCGGTGAGCAAGGCACAGGTTACCTGTGCAGCGGCGGAGCGCTTGTGCTTGGTTGCCACCTCACAGGCGCGTGCGCGGCTATCCGTCCAGGCCTGCAAGCGATCACCGCGGACGTTGTCAATGGCGGTCTTCAGCGCGGCGTGAAGCGCCCGCTGCTTGGCCTCCTTATAGATGAACGCTCCCGCCACCGGCACTGTGATCAA
>JAFCZD010001006.1 GCA_019314525.1 Deltaproteobacteria bacterium | reverse complement strand
TTGTATATATGACTCTCATCCGTAATGTCAAATACGTTCTCCATTGACTCTATTTCGAATAGGAGCGTGCATGGCCAAGGCCAGGCCAACGCTAGACCAAGGAGAGACCAAGGAGAGGCAGTCTTGGGGGATCAGGTTGGGACTCTAGAAATCGCGAATCGCGACGGGCGCTGATACACCGCGACGAAAGACGTTCAGCTTACCGCATTGAGCGAAGTGATTGCCGGAGCGATAAGGCGTGCCAGGCTGGCTGACGTCGGCCTCCCAGCCTGGTCCATTGGAGATGAACGACTTGAGCTCGAAGAAGCCATTGACGGTGTTGTCACAATCCATGTCCACGTCGAAGACCCAATAATGCGGTCCGTAGGTGTTGAGTGAAAACTCACCATACCCGTCGACATCGTAACTCTTTTTTGGACCCCAGGCAGCAGGCCACGCGTTAGTAGACCAGTCTAGGGGGGTACCCTCTGGGTCAGTCTTGGCCCTATAGCCCTGACTGTACTCTTTGCCGTACCAGTCGAGGTTGTAGTCGCCCTCTTTCCACTCTTTGGTGGTCTTGTTCTTCCAGCCACGGTGGCGGATGCGGATCATGCAAAGGTGCTGGTTCGTATCACAGTCTCTGCCCAGCTCTGTCTTGGCGTAGGTATGATCAATACCGCCACGAATAAACATGTCCTGGCCTGGCTCGGTTTCGCCCTCTATCAGCACCACTGTTCGCTTGAAGCTATCAGCCATGCGTTCCACCATGAAGCGCTTGGTCTGCTCATAAAAGCGAACGGTGTAACGCCCTGTCCCTTCGGTGATGATGATATCGCCGCCGCCCTCCTCGGCGACCCCGTTCGTGGTTTCTCCGCCATTGTCGTTTTCACCATAGGTCAACGACCAATCCCCTTTGAGGTCGAACTTGAAACGGTCAGGGTTGCCACGGTTTTCGAAGATCACCTCGGACTCATAATAGACGCGGTATTTGCCATCGATCTTGCGCCGCATTTGATTGTAGGGGGTGAAGTGGTCAGGGCCGGTGGTGCCACGCAGCAGGACCTTGGCGTAGATAGGCACCGCCACCTTGTAGTTGGCGCCAAAGTTATCATCCACGTAGGTCTCGCCGCCTACCTCATACTCCAAGCGATATTCCACCACGCGCGCGTCATCCCCGAGGGTCGCCAGGTTGACGCCTGACTCATGGTAATTGCCAAGGCGCCAGACCTCCGTGCCGAGGCCGCTAGGGTTATCGATGCTGGCATAGGTGTGGGGTCGGTAGTCGCTGAGATAATATGCGGCGGCACGATGGCTCGTCTTGAAGCCATCTCCAGAATAGACCATCGCAAGTTTCTTGCTGGAACCGATATTGGCCACGACGATGTCGACGTTGAGCATGCGCTTAAAGACCGGTTGGGGCGCATCCCAATCGTAGATCGTCACCACCCCCGCCGTCGGCGCGAAGAGCGGGCGCTTGTAGGGGAGCAGGTGTCCTGCGAGCTTGGAGTCGTCCAGGCCAAGCCTGTAGTAGCCGCCGTTGTTGTCGTCACGGTAGCTCTCACCATTGACCCGATATTCGACATAGAATGAAAAGTCGTGAAAGTCGTAGGTCTCCGGCTCTCCGTTGTCATCATAGCCGCAGGCGTAGTTAACGCAGTACGCCTTCTCGGCTTGCCAGCGTTCGCGCCCGTCAGGCAACGTAGCCAAATACTGAGCTTTGAGGGTCTCGCTCCAGTTTCCATCGCTATCGGTTTTATGAATCAGCACTTCTTTGTTGCGCCCAAGATCGGCCACCAGAACATCGAAGACCAGGGCCACCAGAACATCGAAGACCAGCGGCTGGGAGCCGGCTCCACGAAAGGAATAGGGCAGGCTCGAAGCGTGGAGCAGCTCCACAGGCTTGCTCAACTGGGAGCTATTGCGTGCGTGGCTCTCGTCTAGGGGGCTGGATCCGCAAGCGCTGAGCGCCATAAGCAGGGTGCTGATGATCAAGGGTTTTCCAAAGGGTCGCATCGTCTCTCCGTGTTGCGTCTGTCGCCATCACAATTTGTGCAGGCTGCGCCAGTGCATGAATCGAGCCGAAGCTGGAGGATGATGATTTGTTTGGCCTTTGCCTTTTGGGCTACAGAGCCATGTCGGCAAAGGCAACACGCACATGAGTCCGCGCTCAGAAGACGCAGGCGCCCTCCACGCCCTTCTTGGGCTCCACTCCCAGCAGCTGCGCAGGCGTGAGCTGGTCAAAATGGCTCACGTCTTTCACCGTCACCCCCACCACCTCCACCCGCTTGTTGGCGCTGTGCAACAACTTGGCCGCCATCTGAACACCATCTAACGAACGCTTGATGCCCAGCTTCGTGAAGAGGTGGTCCTTTTTACCAGGCCCCACCTTGGCGCTGGGCAACCAATACATGCAATTGCTGCTCCCATTGGGCGGGTTGATGCGCACACCCGCAGCGTCGTTGGCCATGAGCGCCTTGGTCATATGCTGCATGGGTTTGCCATGGAGAGACGCGACAAAGATGAAGCCCTGACTCGCAGAGTTCATATAGCTCGCGCGAAGATCGCTGATGTTGAAGCCCTGGGGGGTTTTGTGCACGCTATT
>JAFCZD010000347.1 GCA_019314525.1 Deltaproteobacteria bacterium | reverse complement strand
CAGCTAGGGTTGAGCTTGTGATGAGAGCAAGGCGGGAGCGAGGAGCCCGCGGAGCTACCTTGTAGCGTAGCGAGCAGGCACCGCAGCGAGCAACGTAGCTATCGCGCGAGATCAACCCTAGCTGGGACCGGTCTAGAGCGGTCTAGGCCCCCGAGGGCGGTATACAAGCTTTCACGCTGGTGTCACCCTCCACAAAGGTCACGCTGGCCGAACAGTTAGATTCAGCGTCCACGGGGCGATTGACGTTGCATTGGGTCTTGTCGGTGCAGACCAAAAAGCAGTAGTTGGTGTTGTCATCGTGGGCGACGCACCGTGAGCCCGTGGGGCAATCAGTATCTGCCGCGCAACCTGAAATGCCGCAATAGCCGCCCTTGAATTGCAGCAGACAGGTCTTGGCGGCCTCACTGCAGTCGGTGTTCACGGTACAGGCCGCTCCGACGCCAAGGCGGTCCGCCTCAGACCCATCATCGTCACCACAGGCCGTGGCTATCCCTAGGGTTGCCGTCAGGGTCAAGACCCAAGTCAATTTGCGCATGCGCGTTTCTCCTTATTCAGGGTGTGATGGCAGCATACTACTATTGGTAAAAACTAGCGCCGCCCCCTGATTTTTTGCGACGGACTGTCACCTATGACTATCGTGGTGACAAAAGGGGGTCGAAAGACCATGCGCACTTTCTCATCAACATTGTGGACGTTCTCGCTTGTGCTCGTTTGTTCGTTTCTTCTGCCCCAGGAGGCTGAAGCTCAGGGAGCTCCCGAGCCCGGTTTGTCGGCACCCGAGGGCGAGCCTGGTGCCCCTCCGGCCGTGGCATCGGACCCAGCACCCGAACCCACCTTCAAGCCCGTCCAGGTGAGACGCACTCGCGCCAAGGCGCCCGTGGGGGGCATGCCTGCTGTGCGCGCCGAGGCTGGCCAATGGGGCATGCTTTTCCGTTTTGGCGGGCTGGCCGCGTTGACCCACGCGGGCAATACCCGCCCTGTGGGCTCTACCGTCATGACCCATGTTGGGCTGAAAAAAGTGCTCTCGGAAAACTGGATGGTGCCCTTTTACTTCGGCATGAGCCTTGGCATGAGGAGCCCCGAAAACCTGCCATCGTCCACAGATTTTGGTTTTGAGGGCGGCGGCGGCATCGAATACCACTTTCGTATCTGGCGCCGGATTTCGCCCTTCATTGGCGCTACCGCAGGCCTCTTCTACGTCAACCCCGCGGGCGACGACAACTGGACTCTAGGCTTCGGAGTCGGCCCTCAGGTGGGTGTGGAGTATTATATCGCCGATCGTTTGAGCCTGACGGCGATGTATATGTTCAGCATCAACCTCGCTGTGCAGAAGAGCCCAGGCTTCCCCGATAGCACGACGACCACCGGTTTTGGCATGGAGACCCTCGCGGGCGGGGCCCTCACCATGACATACTACTTCTAGGGGACTATGAGCGAGGAGGTGGAGGATGCTCAGACGAGGCGCGAGTTCTTCAGTGGTGTGCTTCGCGATGGTGGGTGCTTTGGTCGTGGCTTGTGGGGATGGGGCCGGACAGATCCCCCCACCAGCCCTCAACGCGGGGCCCGCTAGCGCCACGCTTTTTCAGCCCACGTGGCAGGGGGGAGAGGCGCCAGCTGGTTCACCCTTTCCAGACCCCACCACCACCACCGCGACACCGCTGGTGCCAGGGGGGGGCGGCATCGAGGGCGATTGGTTTCCCTGCGTGGGCGCCTTGGACAACAACGGAGACACCTGCAGTCGCTTGGACGGCTCTGGTTATCGATTTGCTGCTGGGCTCGTGACGGGGCTGAGGGCCGACGGGGAGGTCATGCAGCCCGGGGAGAGCTATTGTGAGCTCGCGGGGACCGGAACCTATACCTTTGACGGTGTGAACCTGACCATCGCTGGGGGTGACATCAACCTCACAGCGCAGGTGTCCATCGTGGGTGACCGCGCGCAGCTGATCTTCTCGGGCGAGTCAGGCACGATGCGGCGCATCAGCCCTTCGCAATCTACAGGCCCCTGCACCTACGGGCAGTAGTCTCGGCAGGTCCCATCGCTATCGGGAGCAGTCGTCACGCGTAGCGAAAGACGATCTCGTCTTCTTCGACATCAATGATCACCTTGCCGCCACTGGCCAGCTTGCCGAAGAGCACCTCTTCGGAGAGCGGTCTTTTGACCTCGTTCTGAATGACCCTCGCCAGGGGGCGCGCGCCGAATTTCGGATCGTAGCCCTTCTTGCCAAGAAGCTCTCGCGCGGCGTCGGTGAGCTCGATCTGCACCTTGCGCTCTTTGATCTGCGCGGAAAGCTCTTTGATGAATTTGTCGACGATGCGTCCCATGACGTTGGGCGAGAGCGGTAGGAATTGGATGCGTGTGTCGAGGCGGTTGCGAAACTCAGGGCTGAACATGCGTTTGTAGGCTTCATCCCCTTTGCCCATGGTGGAGGCCTCACCAAAGCCGATGCTGGAGGTCTCCATTTCCCGCGCACCAACATTACTCGTCATCAGTAGGATGACGTGACGGAAGTCGGCTTTCTGTCCGTTGTTGTCGGTGAGGGTGCCGTGATCCATCACCTGCAGCAGCAGGTTGAAGACATCTTGGTGCGCTTTTTCGATCTCATCGAGGAGCAGCACCGCGTGGGGCGTTTGGCGGATACGGTCTGTAAGCAGGCCGCCTTGATCAAAGCCTACGTAGCCAGGAGGCGCGCCGATAAGCCGCGAGACGGTGTGGCGCTCCATATACTCGCTCATGTCAAAGCGCACGAGCTCAAGGCCCAAGGTGAGCGCGAGCTGTTTGGCGAGCTCGGTCTTGCCTACACCTGTGGGGCCCATCATCAGGAAGGAACCCACAGGTTTGTCGGGAGAGCTCAAGCCAGCCCTGGACATCTTGATTGCCGCCACCAGCTGGCCGATGGCCTCGTCTTGGCCGAAGACCACGTCTTTGAGGTCGGCGTCGAGCTGGCCGAGGCGCGCCTTGTCCGAGCGCGAGACGCGCTTGGGCGGAATCTGCGCCATCTTCGCGAGGACATTCTCCACTTCGCGCGGGGTGATGCGCCCGCCCTCTCGCCCCGCGAGGCGCGCTGCGGCGCCGGCTTCGTCGATGACGTCGATAGCCTTGTCGGGCTGGCGCCGATCGTGCAAATAGCGGTTCGAGAGCTCGGCGGCCGTGTTGAGGGCGGTCTTCGTGTAGCGTACCTTGTGGAACTCCTCGTAGCGAGGCTTGAGCCCTTCGAGGATCTTCACGGTGTCGCTGACAGATGGCTCATTGACGTCGATCTTCTGGAAGCGGCGCATGAGCGCGCGGTCACGCTCAACGTGGCTGCGATAGTCTTGATAGGTGGTGGAGCCGATGCAGCGCAGCTTACCGCTGGTGAGCGCTGGCTTGAGTAGGTTGGAGGCGTCCATGGTGCCCCCAGAGGTGGCGCCAGCCCCGATCACCGTGTGCATCTCGTCAATGAAGAGCACCGCGCCTTCCATCTCCTTGAGGGCGTTGAGCACGGCCTTCATACGGTTTTCGAAGTCGCCTCGGTAGCGCGTGCCCGCGAGGAGCGCGCCCATATCGAGGCTGTAGATCTGGGCGTTTGCCACCGTCTCTGGCACCTGGCCCTCGTGGATCTTCAGCGCGAGGCCCTCGACGATGGCGGTCTTGCCCACCCCGGAGTCGCCGACGAAGAGCGGGTTGTTCTTGCGGCGTCGCGAGAGGATGTGCAGCGCGCGTTCGATCTCGTGCTCGCGGCCGATGAGGGGATCGATACCGCCCTCGGCGGCGAGCTCGTTGAGATTCTGGGTGAAGGCCTCCAGCGGGTTTTTGCTCAGCTGGGCTTCGGCGCTGTCCTCGGCGTCGGCGTTGAGGGCACCGTCGGGCGCGCCCACGCTCTCACCGTCCATCTTGGAGTCGCCATGGGAGAGGTAGCTCACCACATCGAGGCGCGTCACGCCCTCCTCTTCGAGGAAGTGCACCGCCCAGGTCTCCACCTCGCTGAAGATGGCTACCAGCACGTGGTGCCCGCTGATCTCCTCTTTCCCCGAGCCCTCCACATGGGCCGCGGCCCGTGACATCACCCGCTGAAACCCCATGGTGGGCTGTGGGGTCGAGCGGCGCTCTTCAGGGAGCGCCTCGATTTGTTCAGCGAGAAAGGCTTCGAGCTTCTTTTGCAGCTTGGGAAGGTCGCCACCGGCGTGCTGCACGACCTCCATGGTTTGCTTGTCATGCAGCAGCGCGAAGAGCAGATGCTCGATGGTGATGTATTCGTGGCCGCGGTTGGCAGCTTCGTTGACGGCTACATTGACAGAAATCTGCAGATCTTGGCTGATCTTCATCGCTTCGCTCAATCGGGGAGATCGTCCTCGGGGTCCATGGTGCACCTGAGGGGGTGGCCAAACTCCTGGGCCGCCTCCATCACCTGCTGCACCTTCGTTTCGGCGATCTCACGCGTATAAAGGCCGCAGATGCCCTTGCCCTTGGTGTGGACGTGGAGCATCACCTGCGTGGCCTCAGTGTTGGTCTTGTTGAAGATCTCCATCAGGATGTAAACCACAAACTCCATGGTGGTATAGTCGTCGTTGTGCAGGACGACCTGGTACATCCGCGGGCGCTTCGTCTTTTTGCGCTCCTCGACCGCAAGCTCTCCGTCGAGGTCTGGCGTTTTTGTTGTGTCATCGCTCATGCGCTCACCTGGCGCACACTATGACATAGCATCGATCTGTTGTCCCAAGTGGGCTGGGGTGGGTGTGATCGACACCTGCGACTGGTGGCCAAACGCACCCAGCGCCATGGGAACGTTCACGCTTGGAGATCTGGCCTTCGAGGGAATACGAGTCGCGAGACGCGGCCGCCTATACCGCGCAGCAGGCGCCAGGCGTGGTAGGGGGCCAGTACCAAAGAAATGAGCACGATCAAGACATTGAGCAGCAGGAGCGCCATCAGCGCGTAGGCGATAGACCAACCAGACATGATGCTCCCTCCTTTGGTTGCGAGGGGGTACTACGGAGGAGGTCTGGGGATCTTTCTCTTGCGTTGTTGTTTAAGGACCACTAGGGCCAGACGATCGTTGGCTTCCGAGTGGGCGCGTCAGGGTGGGCTCCCAATTGGCCCAGAGAGGTTTCACCCCAGCAAGTGAGCGCGCCGGCGGTTGTTTGAGCGCAAGCGTGGGTGTAGCCAGCGACGAGCTTTGTCGCGTCGAATACCCCTGGCACGGGTTTGGGCACGGGGTCGTAGGGCTCTATGGAGCTGTGCTCGAAGGCGAGGTGGCTGCCCCAGCACCAAACGCTGCCATCGTTCTTGAGGCCACAAGAAAACTCTGCACCGGCGGCTACGGAGGTGAAGCCCTTGATGGGCGTCGTCGTGTCTTCATCTGTGGTGACAAGGCTGAAGACGTCTGAACCGAAGGTTGCTAGGGGCCCGAGCTCGCCCAGCCAGTTGGAGCCCCAGCAGCCGATATTTCCCTCGGTGTTGACCACCGCGCAGCCATGACTGGGGCCGAGGGTGATGGCCGAGACGCTGGTGAAGGAGGCCGTAATGGAGCCTGGAGGAGCGGGCGAGGTAGCGGGATCTACTCCGGCTTGACCCTCATTGTTGGCACCCCAGCAGTAGATCTTTGTTCCGTCATGCACGCAGCTGGTCCAGCCCGCGGCCACGAGGTCGACGATGCCACTTGGTGGAAGACCGGGGATTGTGACAGGTGTTGCGCTGCTGGCGTCCAGATATGCGGTGCCGAGTTGTCCGTCCCAACCGTCACCCCAGCAGATGACGCTGCCCGCGTTGAGAGCGCACGTGTGTCGCTGGCCCGCGGCCAACATTGCAACAGAAAGGGGGGTCGAGAACATGAGGGGTGGGGAGAATACTGGCTCGCTCAAATTCCCCGTCTGCAAGGCTTCGCCATTGCCCCAGCAGAAGGTTTCGCCGGCCCAGGTTCCACAGCCGTGCCGCCAGCCCAAGCCCACAGCGACGGGAGTTCCTGGCGCTGGAGCCACCACCTCAGGGCCCACCACCGGCGCGGGCACACCATTGCCGAGCTGTCCGTAGGCATTGGCTCCCCAGCAATTCAATACTCTGTCGACCACGGCACATGTGTGATACGCGCCCGCCATCACATCGGTGATGTTGTTCTTGAGCACTTCTTTTGCGCCCGACCGGTGTCTTTTGCGCCCGACCGGTGTGGCGTCTGCGCGAGCTGCCCTGCGACGTTACGTCCCCAGCAGGAGATTTCGTCGTCTGCCGTGATGGCGCAGCAATGGTTCTGGCCGCAGGCGACCTTTTTGGCGGTGAGCTTGCCAATGGGCAGCGCGTCGGCCAGCAGGTGTACATCACGGCCTTCGGTGTCGTCACGGCCGGTTTGCCCAAAGAGATTGGTGCCCCAGCACGTCACGCTTCCACGGCTGTCGAGGGCGCAGCTGTGGTCGCCGCCAAGGGCAAGCCTCTCTACGTCGAAGGGGAAGGGAACACTCGTGGGGCCGCCGTAGGTTGGGGGAGCGCCAAATTGCCCAAACCAACCCTCGCCCCAGCAGAGCTGTGAGCGCTCGCCGAGGGCTTCTTCGAGCAACGCGCAGTTGAAGCTATTGCCCGCGGC
>JAFCZD010000346.1 GCA_019314525.1 Deltaproteobacteria bacterium | reverse complement strand
CGGGAACGTGCGTCTCCGCGGGAACGCCCTCGGCCAACGCATGCATCGCCTGCTCGAGGGCCCTTTTCAACTCAGCTCCGAGCTCCGGCGGGAGGCGCCCCTCTATGCGCAGCGAACCATCTTCCTCGGTGCGAAAATCGAGCATGCGCGCTTCATGCTGCGCCTCGGCCTCATCGTTGGCCGCCCCAGCGTCGCGCGTTCGGCGTAGGCCCCGAGCGATCTTCTCCACCTGCGACGCTGTCGCCGCGAGGGCCATGGTCAGCAAGTACTCCTCGTTTTCGGGTGTGGCCACTCGCGTCATCGCACGAGCCTTAGAGTAAGAGAGCTGGCCACAGCGCAGCGCCTCCGAAATTTTGGGAAGCTCTGGCAGGGCCCGCGCCACGCGCACATGTTCGCGCCCAGCCCCGAGCGTGAGGCCCACCCGCCAGTTGAGATAATGGGCGCAGGAACGAAAACCTCCGTTGCCCCAACCTTGGTGAGAGTCGTACTCACCGATGAGCATCAAGAAGCGATGCTTGCCCGCATCGAGCTGCGACGCCAGTGTGGCGATTTTACTGTCGAGAGCCTCCAGGTCTACGGTTACAGAAGGCATCGTTGCGACGGTTTCGAACATGCTTCACCCCTCGTCTCTGCGGTCTCCTTTGGGTATAGCAGGCGCTTTTCCGGGGCCACAAAGTGCCGTGTGCTGCATTTTCAGGAGGTTTGGAGATGGTTTTCTAGCGAGAGCTCATAAACCCCGCACAGCGCGCGCCTCACGCATCCCCAGGAGGTGTTCTCTTGAGAGTTGCGTTTGGAAACACTCTGGGCGTCAAAATCCGTCAATAGGCTGATGACGAATATTTCGCAGCGCTGTGCACCATTGCTGCACATGCCCCTGTGCTGATCAGCGAGCCTTGCGAGGAGACTTGGCGGACGCGCCGAGCACTTTCTTCCTGACGCGGTTCATGCGTCGGCGGGCTTGTGAGGGCTGCTCGTCATGGTCGATGACGAGGGTGTCGAAAGTGAACGTGCGGCGCACGCACGCGAACGCATCTTCTTGCTCCATCCGCACCAGCGCGCGACAGGCGATCTCGAGAAACTTCGCAGGTTTGGTACCGTCGAGATAATACTCTCGTTCCTCGAAGCCTTGATATTTCCAATCGCCGGGTTGCCAGCAGAGCTCCTTTGGGTCCTTTGCAGGGGCACTTGCTTCAGAGGCGTCTGCCTCAGCAGCTGGAGCGAAGCAGAAGAGCACGCCGCCGCCTTCGTCGGCGTTGCAGTCGAATACGAAGCCGTAAAACACCTCGTCTTGGTGCTCGGCGCCGAAGGTCGCCACCGCGCTGCGCGCGTCCTCCAAGAGCTGCCCTTCGAGGTACGCTTCCGTCTCCTTCTTGGTGCGGTTGGGAATGCCCAGCTGCTCTTTGAGGAACACGACGTTGCGTTTATTCTGCCGGCTCTGCGCATAGTCGATGGGTGTCTGCCCGCAGCCATCCTTCACCGCAGCTGACGCGCCGTGATCGATGAGCAGCTGCATCAGCGGCACCTTGCCAAAACGAGCGGCAAGGTGAAGGGGCGTGGTGCTACCAGGGGCCCCCACGGCAGAGGCGCCCAGCTCGATCAAACGCTTCGCGTAGGGGATATGCGCGGTGTAGTTCAACACATCAGCGCTCAGCATGCGCTCTTCCCCTGCGTCCAGCAGCGAGTCCACCAACCCGTCGAGCTTGCCGTACATGCGGTGCGCCACCAGCGCCTCTTCAAGCAAGGAGTCTGGCCACTTGACGCCACTATCGACGAAATACCGCACAATATGCTCACTGATTCGAGGGTCCCGCACCGCCTGAATCAGCGGTAGCTGGCCATAGTCCGTGTGGGTCACGGGCGCGCTGGGATCGATTCCGCGCTCGACCAAGCTCTTCACTGCGTCCAGATCGCCGTCCCCAATGGCGCGCAAATAGTTGTCATAAACCGTGACCGACACACCGCACGCCACGAAGCTGCGTTCAAGTTCGGTGGCGATCGTCTGCCAGACCCCTTCGGGGTGGTGCAGGCCTCCAAAACGAGAGATGTGCACCGTCACGGGTGCCTCGACCTGCTTGGCGATGGCTGCGAGCCCCTCGGTGATAGCCGCGCTATCACCCACGTAGTGGGGCCACTCGTATTCCTGCCCGATGAGGATGGCGAGCCGCAGACCCGCTTCGAGCTCGATGATCTTAACCTCCCCCAGCTGCTGACCTTCGTCGTTCCAAGCCTCAAAGACCTCGGTGAAGGTGCTCCATCGATGCAGCTTCTTCGCCACGTCGCTGTCATAACAGGAGTGGTCGCTGCTGATGTGAATGATCAGCCGCTCGCCGCCGCCTTTGGGCTCCACGTCACCGAGTTCGAATTGCATGTCCATGGTTGTTCACCTCCTCTGGCTGCTCGAGTGTGCCTCGTCGAGCGTAAACAAACGCGAAGCAAAGCCGATGCCCATATAGGTTGAAGGGACACCGAAATCCATGCCAGAGAAGCCCTCCTCCAGCAGCCTTCTGGCGAGAGGTTTTCGGATGAGTATCAGGCTTGGCCAATATTTCGGGCAGAAGATATGACGATCCGCTGGCAGCCTAGACTCGTCGATGATCAAGCGCTCGGCGCCGACGATCTGCCCCCACTCGCGAGCGCTGAACCAAGTGACGTCTGACGCGGCGACGTCAATGCAGGGCACGAGCTCCACAGGATGCATCAGGCTGTATTCAGCGAGCTGTTCAGGTTCTGCGGTGAGCACGGCGCCAGGCTCGAGCGTGATGGGCAGCAGCTCGAACCCGCCGAGAAAGTCTCCTGCCTCGAGAAACTCGCGCAGCCTCTTGGACAACGCATGGGGGTGACAGGCGAGGCAGTCTTTGAGAGGGCGCCGCTTGGAGCGCCTCGTGCCATCTCGCGGAAATTTTGCCTCATAAGTTATCTGCGGTGACCACTGCTCAGCGAGCGCGGTTGTCTTGTTGAGGTCACGTGGGTGTATCGTGGCTGGCAGCTTTGTGGGGCCACCATAGAAGGAGATGGCAGGGTCTGTGCAATGCCAGAGCAGGACGTCTTCCGGCTGCATCAGCGCACCTCGAGCGCGCAACGCCGCATCTTTCGCTATCTCATGGCGGCGGGCGCGTTCTTCTGCCTCGGCTGCGGCAGAAGGCACGCCAAGGATATGAAGCGCATCTTCGAGGCACCCATCGCTCTCTCGCAGAGCACGGTGGCACACAAGCAAGGGTTTCCCAGAGCGTTCGCGCAGCGCCGCCAGGATTTTGGGGTCGGGCTTCTTCATCTCCGTTTCCCTCGTCATCTCCCTCGGTACTCTTCCACCTCGATGACGTAGGTCCAGTCGTCGTCGATCTTGATCACCTTCTTGGTGTGCTTGGACCGCTGCTCAGGGCGCTTATGCCAAATGCTGTGCTTGATCGAATGGTCATCAACGAATGCATATTTCACTTCATAGGAAAAGACGGACGACGCCGGACGGAAGTTGATATTGAGAATCGTGAAGCGAAGACTCTTCGTCTTCCCCTTGGCGTAGTGACGTCTCAGAAAGGCCGCATCATGGGTCTCGCGCGCTGGAAGATACTTGAAGAGCATCCAGGGTTGCATGGAGTAGAAATACTCAGTCCTCTTGGGGTCATCCACAGCGTGCGCGATGGAAGAGTGGTTTCGGGCGGCGCGCATCAGAGGTTCGACGTTCTTCATCAGCAATCGGTTGGTCTGCTCCAGGTCTGCAATGTCGTGCTTGTTGTAGCGCACGGGCGTAAGTGCCCCGCTCATCGCTTGCCTGGCCCGCTCTTGTTGCCATTCATAGGCCCCGTAGGACAAGAGCCCCATCACGGCCAGCCCTGCAGTCAAGAGGCTTGCTTTCATGAGCAAGAGCATAGATGACGCCAGCGAAAATGACGAACCGTTCAGAACCCACCCCAGAAGCCGCGACGGCGCGCCATCACAAGGCAGGGATCCTGCTGGGATCGCCCCGCTAGCCGTGCTAGACGAGCCTTATGAGCACACTCATCGAAACCGCGCAGCCCTTGATCACGTTGGCTCTGGCGGAAGACCTCGCAGGGGGTGACGCCACCAGCGATCCGATCTTCAAAGACAACCAGACCCTCAGCGGACGCATCATCGCCAAAGCCCATGGGGTGATAGCCGGCATTGAAGTCGCCAGAGCTGTCTTCGCCGCGGTGGATCCGCAGCTGCGCTTCGAGGCGATGGTGGGTGATGGCCAGGATGTGGTGCCCACCGAGCTGCTCGCCACCGTGCAAGGGCCCGCGGCGTCGCTCCTGGCGGCGGAGCGCACGGTGCTCAACTTCCTCGGGCGCCTCTCGGGCGTGGCCACCCTGACACGACAATTCGTCGACGCGGTGGCGCCGAGCCAGGCCGAAATCCTCGACACCCGCAAGACCCTGCCGGGGTTCCGCGCGCTGGACAAATACGCCGTGCGCGTGGGCGGCGGGCTGAACCACCGGCAGTCCCTCTCCGACATGGGCCTGATCAAGGATAACCACATCGACGGCGCCGGAGGCATCACCGCGGCCGTCGCTGCGGTGCGCTCGCAAACACCTGCGTTGCCCCTCGAAGTCGAGGTGCGCGACCTCGACGAGCTGGCGGAGGCCCTCGCCATCGCGCCGCCCCTGGATCGCATCTTGCTCGACAATATGTCCCTCGAGACCATGACGCGCGCGGTGGAGCTGAGCGGCGGTCGCGTGGCCTTGGAGGCCTCGGGCAACGTCAGCCTTGAGAGCGTCGCTGCCATCGCTCGCACAGGCGTGGACTTCATCTCCGTGGGCGCTATCACCCACTCGGCGGCCGCCTTCGACCTGAGCTTGCTTGTGGGGTCGGGCGCACCCAAGGCCGAAGGCGCGCCAGGCAGCGCAAGTCTGGCCCAAAGAGCGCGCAACGTGTTCATCCTCGGGCACCACTACCAGCGCAACGAGGTGTTGGCCCATTGCGACTATCGCGGCGACTCGTTGTTGATGGCCCAACAAGGCGCCAAGAGCGACGCCGACACCATCGTGGTTTGCGGCGTGCACTTCATGGCCGAGGTGGCCAAGACCCTCGCCCGCCCCGAGCAAGAGGTGCTCATTCCGGAGCCAAGCGCGGGATGCTACCTCGCAGAGACAGCAACGCGCGAAGACGTGAGCAAAGGCTGGCGCGTCTTGCACGACATCCTCGGCGCAGACGAGGCGATGACACCCCTGACCTACGTCAACTCATCCCTCGCGCTCAAAGCCTTCTGTGGTGAACATGGCGGCCTGGTCTGCACCTCGAGCAACGCGCAGCGCGCCTTGGCGTGGGCCCTCGAAAGGCGTGCCCGCGCGTTCTTCTTCCCCGACCAGAACCTCGGCACCAACGCCGCCCTCGCCTTGGGCGTGGGCGCCGATGAGATTCTGCGTTATCAGCCCCACGCGCCGCCCAGCGCCGAGCAGCTCAAGCGCGCGCGGGTGATCGTGTGGCCGGGCGTCTGCCACGTGCATCAGCGCTTTCGCCCAGAGCACGTCGCCAGCGTGCGCGAAAAGCACGCCTCGGTGCGTGTGCTGGTGCACCCAGAGTGCAAACCCGAGGTGGTGGCGTTGGCCGATGGCTCGGGCTCTACCGGCTACTTGATCAAGGAGGTCCAGCAGGCCGCTGCGGGCAGCGCGCTGGCCATTGGGACTGACGCGCGCCTCGTGAAACGATTGCAGCAAGACCACCCCGGCCTGACGGTTGTCTGCCTCGACGAAGAGACGCCGCCCTTCTGCCCGACCATGGCGAAGATCACCGAGGCGTCATTGCTGGAGACCTTGCACCTCGCCCAAGCTGGACAGGGCGAAGCGTTGGGCCTGCGACGCATGCGCGTAGACCCCGAGTTGGCGCGCCATGCGCGCATAGCGCTCAAGCGCATGCTGGAGGTATAACCATGGCCATAGAAGCCGACGTGCTGGTCATCGGCTGCGGCATCGCCGGCGCCGCGACGGCGTTGCGACTCTCGGCGGACACCCAGCGTCAGGTGGTGGTGCTCACCCGAGCCGAGGATGCGCTGGAGTCCAACACCCGCTACGCCCAGGGCGGCATCGTCTCTCGTGGAATTGACGACAGCCTGGAGTCCTTGGTGCGCGATATGCTCGATGCCACCTCTGGCCTGGCCGAACCCCCCGGCGCCGTGCGGCTGCTGGCCAAAGAGGGCCCTGCGCTGGTGCGAAAGCGGCTTATGGACGACGCAGGCGTCGCCTTCGACCGCGACACCCATGGAGCCCTCGCCTTTGGGCGTGAGGGGGGCCACACCATCCCTCGCATCCTGCACGTGGGAGATATGACGGGCAAGGCCATCATGGACGGCCTGCTCTCGCTGCTGCGCGCGCGCACCAACGTGCAGCTGGTCACAGGCGCCACGGCCGTGGACCTGATCACCTCCTCGCACCACAGCGCCGATCCCCTCGCCGTCTACCAGCCCATCCGCTGCCACGGGGCCTACGTGCTCGACAGCCTCGATGGCAGGGTGCACCGCTACCTGGCCAAGGCCACCGTGCTGGCGGCCGGCGGCATCGGCCGCGTCTATCGTCATACCACCAACCCGCCTGGCGCCCGAGGCGACGGGCTAGCCATGGCGAGCCGCAGCGGGGCTCGCACGATCAATACAGAATATGTGCAATTTCACCCCACCACCCTCGCGCTACCGGGCAGCAACAACGCGCTGATCTCTGAAGCCGTGCGCGGCGAGGGCGCCAAGCTGCTCACACCCGATGGCCGGCATTTCATGGCGCAGGTCGCGCCCAAGTGGGCAGACCTCGCACCGCGCGACGTCGTCTCGCGCGCGATCCACCACGAGATGGTGGAGCATGGCTACCCCCACGTGCTGCTCGACCTCGCCAGCGCCATGCCCAAAGCACAGATCCCCGAGCGCTTCCCTACGGTGCACGCCAGCTGCCTTGCGGCCGGCCTCGACCCCACAGAAGAGCCGATCCCCGTGGTTCCTGCGGCCCACTACCACTGCGGAGGTGTACAGGTAGACACCTACGGGCGCAGCACCGTGCAGGGGCTCTACGCCGTGGGCGAGGTGAGCTGCACCGGCGTGCACGGAGCCAACCGCTTGCCCAGCACCTCTTTGCTCGAAGGGCTGCTCTGGGGCGAGCGCGCTGGGGCGCATATCGCCAGCCGCGAGCAGAGCGCGGCCTTGGCCGACGCGCAGCCAGCCAGCGCGGACCTGCCCAGCTGGCAACCTGTGTCTTCTGCTGTACACGCCGAAGGCGCCGACCACGTGCTCGTCTTTCGCGACCAGCGCACCATCCAGAACATCATGTGGCTCTACGTGGGGCTCGCGCGCAACACCCACCGGCTCAAGCGCGCGCTCAAAGACCTCAACCACCTCTGGGAAATGATCGACGATTTCTATCGCTCTACGCGGTTGAGCGACGAGCTGGTGGGCCTGCGAAATACCGCCCAAGCCGCCTGGATCATCACCAGCGCCGCCTGGCACAACCGCCGCTCGTGCGGCACACACTTCCGCGAAGATGGACAATCGCGCACCTTCGCCAGCCTGGACGACACCGAATCGCGCCTCTGAGGCGTTGCCGAGGCTCGAAAATCTATCTGCGACGCAGAAGGCGTTTGTACACTTCGCGGCGGTGAGCAACGCCGATAACGTAGACCACGATCTCCGTGGCGTGCACCTCATACAAGAGTCGATAGTCACCGAATCTGAGGCGATAGGCGTTGGGGCGACCTTTTAGCTTGGTTGCCCCCGCTGGCCGTGGGGATGTTGCCAGATCGTCGATGGCTTGCTTGACGCGCGCTTTTGTTTTCTCGGGAAGCTCTCGCACCTCAGCGATGGCGTCACGATGCAAGACGACCCTATACGTCATTGCGAACGTCGTTCCAGTCTGACCACGGACCTTCGCGTCGCTCGTCGATCAATGCGGCGTCATGCGCGTCTTCGAGCCACGTCGCCAAGGCCTCCTGGATGACGGCCTGCTGCTTCAACCCGTGCTCTTCGCAGAATTTGTCGAGTTCGCGCTTGAGCTGCTCGTCGATACGGTGAGTTACGGTGACCATAGGAAAAGGGTAGCAGCGGAGAAATCATTAGCAAGCTTTTGCTTGCACAGTCACACATGAAGCATCTGAGCGGCCTCTCCCCTATCCGCGACCTCCGAATGTTGGGGATCGAAACCGTCCGATCCGTCTGGTGATTCCAAGTGATCATCAGAGTTTAGCGTAAGCATCCCATGGCATCCCATGGCATCCTTCGTGGCATCCTTTGTGCATCTGTGGTTCACCACGCCATGTGTGTAAGGAGTGCCCGATGAAACGTCTGCAGATTCTTTGCTTGTTTTCAGCTTCTTTGATGTGCCTGCCATCTGCCTTGGGCGCCACACAAACGCGAGCAAGGCCCCAGGCGCGTGCGCGCGCCAAAGCGCATAGCTTCAAGAGGTATTTCGTCCAAGGACACAAGGCAGTGGTGAACGGTGGCGTGCCAGCTCGCGCAACGATCACGAGCCTGGGCTGGATGGGTCGCGCGTTGGGCGGTTTCGAAGCCGGCAAATCTCGTGTGACCGTGGTGGACAAGGGCATGGTGACCCACCGGAGCGGCAGCTATGTCGGCCAGGTCTTTGGTATCAGCGCCGGGTTTGGGCCCCAGTTCAGCCGACTTCGCGCGTTCGGAAAACGTGGCATGAGCGTCAAGGAGATGCTGCCGAAGCGAGAGTCAGCGCTCTACACGGGCCTGATCCGAGAAGTCCATGAGGGAACAAGCCGAAATGGATCCATCACCCGAGGGTGGGCGATCAACCCCTATGCGCGAGGTCTGGCGTAGTTTTGGTGAGGTTCGCGGCAAAGCCACAAAAGGCACGATGCTGCGCCGCTTGGAAAAGGGCGTGAAGCTCGCCAAGGAGCTGGAAGCCACCATGGCCGCCGGGGACTGGGTGAAGGTCGAAAAGCAGCTGGGACAGCTCGGAAAGCTCCGCAAGGCCATCGCTAAGGATAAGCGGCGACTGAATACCATCATGCGCAGCGAGTAGAAGCTATAAATCTTGATGCTGTACCCTCAATGAAAATCTCGCGAGCGCACGCCCCCTGCCCCGCCGCTGATATTTTCGAAGCGGCTGGCGAGCACGCTGCGTGCCTCGCCGTCGACTTGCAGCACACCCTCCACCAAGAGCGTCTCGGCGAGCATC
>JAFCZD010000345.1 GCA_019314525.1 Deltaproteobacteria bacterium | reverse complement strand
TCGCGCGCCGTCGGCAGTAGCTCGTCGAAGGATATAAACACCATCACGCCCGCGACACAGCCGAGCATGACGCCGACGACGGTGTCGTCAATAAAGGGCCCGAGCACCGTGTAAACCAAGAGCGCTCCGAGAGGCTCGGCGAGGCCAGAGGCAAAGGAGTAGACGAGGGCCCGGGAGCGGCTCTGGGTAGCGAAGTAGACGAGCACCGCCACGGCGATGCCCTCGGGGATATTGTGAATAGCTACCGCCACGGCCACCGAGAGCCCGAGGCTCTGGTCACTGAGACCGCTGACGAAGGTGGCCATCCCCTCGGGGAAGTTGTGAACGGCGATAGCGACCGCCGTGAGCACGCCCACGCGCGCAACAGACCGCCGCGTCGCGGGGTCCTCGGCGTTGGGCAGGTCCCGTACTCGTTCGATCTGCTCGCGGGTGGCGACCTCGTGGGGGTTCTCGGGTTCCGGGACCAGCTTGTCGATGAGCGCCGACAACCCGATACCGCCGAAAAAGCTGCCAAGGGCCACCCAGCCACCGACTGACTCGCCAAGTCCCGAGCGGAGCAAGCGCTCGGCTTGAGGCAAGAGCTCGACCAGAGAGATGAAGATCATCACGCCGCCGGAGAAGCCGAGGCCAAAGGAGAGGATCCGAAAGCTCGGCTTCTTGGAGAAAAAGACCACCAAGCTGCCGATGCCCGTAGACAGGCCGGCGAAGAGGGTCAGGAGAAAGGCGGTGAGTACGCTTCCGGACACGCGCCTTTTGTCCTCTGCTCGGCCAGGGGTGTCAACACCGGCACCGAAGCCGATGACCGATGATCCGACGTCTCGGTATCAGACTCAGAATCAGAGTCGCGATCGGGCTAGCACCCCGACCACCCACCATTGAGTCAAATGTCTTTTGGAACCGTTTCTGCGCCACGCCATCGTCCTGGGTCATAGAGTTCACGATTTCGCAGCATCGCAACGAGTACGGCCAGGAGCCGGTCGCCAACCCCACGGAGGGCGCGACCATGTCGGCGTCCTGCCGTTCGTAGCCGCACATACTGTTCTTTGCGTCTCGGGTCATTCTGCACGCAGGTACGGGCCCAGTGGTACATCGCGACGCGGAGGCGACGATTGCAGGCCGTGCGTTGCACGACGACTTTCTTCTTTCCGCTTTGCTTGGTTACGGGCCCGACACCGCATTGGAGACGCAGACGTCCATAGTCTCGCTTGGCCAGCAGTTCGATCGCTTCGGCGACTATCGTGGCCGCTACGATCGTCCCAACGCCCGGCAAGGAACGTAGGATGGCAATGTCGGAATGCTGGGCTTTCCCATCGATGAGCACGGGCTCGCTGAGCTCGTTGAGTAGCGCCTCCATGTCTTTTTTGTTTTGCTGCTGCTGGTTGTAGGCCAGACGTAGCCGGGGCAGCAGCAGCGTCAGCTGTCGTTCGCACGCTTTAACGACGCCTGGGGTAACCGGTAGCGGCACGGTGCAAAGCGTTTCGATGACCGTCTTGGCGTCGAGCCGACGGATTCGGTACTGCTTCAAGATATCGCAGACTTTCGCGGCCTCGAGCTCCTGCGCCTTGACTGGTGTCGGTGCGAGCTCCAACAACTCCCACAGCCATGCATCCCGGTACACCGAGCCAAGCTGCAACACTTGCTGGTAGAAGCGATGAAGCTGCTCGCGCAAACGGTTACCGAGCGCAATCACCTCTTGGCCGAGGTCCTCGTGCATACGCACCATTTCACGCAGGATCACCACCTCGGCATCGGCGAGCAGCAAGCGCCGAAACAGCGGCGTATCCGTGTACAGCGAGTCAGCCAAGACGAATGCATCGCGACGGTCGTCCTTGGCTCCCGCCACCGTGTGTCGGTCTCGAAACCGGTCGAGCTGCTTGGGATTGATCGAGAACACCGCCATGCCTCGCTCCATCAATTTATCAATGATGGCGCCGTGCGGCGTCTCGATGCTGACCGCGACCTTGGCTGGTTCATCGTCGGCGAGCAAAACGAGCTGTTCGGCAAATAGCGATATCGCTTCACCCGTGTGCTTAACCGAGCACTCGCTGACTACTTTGCGTTGACCGTCGAGCACGCAGATTTGATGCGCCTCGGTCGCCCAGTCGATGCCTACCCAAAAACGGAACTCTTCGGACATGTCTTCTCCTTTCTCCGGCCTTCCGTAACGCCCAAACTGTCCTGTACTGGCGCTCATGGCGCGACTTCTCACTGGTTGTTGCGTAACGGTCCGTCTCGCCAGGGCGCTTGTCCGCGCTAGGTGCTTCGGCAATGCGAGCACGGGGCCTCCGGGGCACTCCTGGCGAGCGGCCGAATTTGATATCCTGTGATGTCTAGACCACATCGAAGAGGTCGACCACTCTTGTTAATATACCGCTATCGAATAGACTATACACGCTACCTATTAACGCCGAGTGAGTGGTTGATGATGCCGCGGATGGTCGCGGCATCCGCTTCTTCGAAGTCCTGCGGCGTCTTCAGTAGGCGCGCTGACTTGCCCAGCGGACCAACCGGCAACGACAGAACTTGGAAGCGCGTGCCGTCAAAGGCGACGAGGTCTTTTTCGATGAGAGCGTTGCGTGCTTGCAGGTACCGCTCGACCGGCATCTGCAACAGCGAGCAGAGCGTATCGTAGTGATAGAAGCTCACGCCGTTGCGATCACCAGCGAGCACCAGCAGCAAGTAGAGGAGGAGCTCGTCGGGACTCAACGACGCAAAGAAGCCATCGAGCAAAAAGCGGTTGGATACGAATGCAAAGCCGCGGGATCCGATGGAGCGAACGCGCCCCGGAACCAGTGGCGGGCGGTTGATGTGTCGTCGTGTCTTCGCCATCGACCATGTTACAGCACAAAAGGCGCTCGACTGTCCGAGAGTTGATATTTGCGAACAGCCCTAACCTGGCGGAATAACAGACAAATCTATCAAAATTGCCTACCGCGTCACGAAACGGGTGTCGGCTGTAACAGGCTAATATATTGAGGGTTTCTGGCTCTGTGTAGGGACATACTGTCCCGTTTCCTCATCATTTGAAGTCGCTGAGAGCGGATCCAGGCCCTGGAAAGGGGGGGATTGACCGCCTATGTGGACTAGTATAACTAAGCAAGAGGTTTTGAGGTTATACTGTATCACTGGGGGTGTCCATGCCTCGTCGATCACTCGAGAAACTGGTCGAGCTATTCAAATCGAAGACTGTGGTTGAGCTCTCGGAGATCCAGACTGCCTTGGCTGGGGCTTCACGCACGACAGCCTTCCGCTACTTACGACAGGTCACCTACCGGAGTAGCTATAACAAAAACGGACGCTACTATGCGCTGCATGACCCGGCGAAGTACGACAGGTGGGGTTTGTATTCGGTGGGCGACATTCACTTCTCAGTCGATGGCACCCTCAAGGCCACAGTGACTCGGTTGGTACGCAAGGCGGAGGCCGGAAAGACGCAGAAGGAGATCCAAGAGTTGTTGCGAGTCCGCGTCCAACTTTTCTTGATGGATGCGCTTGCTGAGGGCGTGATCGCTCGGGAGCGGTTCGGCAGACTGTACGTGTACCTCCACATCGACGAAGAGGTCCGCGCGGCGCAACTCCGACAGCGACGGGAGATGCTCGACAAGGCGACCGGCGATGAGGAGGGAAGAGATCTGATCGTGGTGGATGACGAGCTGACCATTAGGGTCTTGCTGGTCCTGCTGCGCTACCCGGGCGCGGGGTCTAGCGACGTGGTCCGTCATCTCAAGGGGCGGCTGCCACCAGTAGGCCGTGCTCAAGTTGACAACGTCTTCGCCCGTTACGGCCTAGGCGAAAAAAAGGGGCCCTTGATCTTCTGAGATGGCTGCATTTTCACGCAGGTCAAGCCGGCTGGTCGCCCGCTGAAATCGCTCGGGCTACGACGAGCCCTGGCGAGCCCATACCAAGAATCGATTTTGTAGCCGAGCTGGAGCAGTGCCCGGCCTGCGGCGAAAAAATGGTTATACGCCGAAGCCGCACGCGTACTGTGGTCACCCTGGCCGAGGGAATGTTCGAAGCCAAGGAGGTGCTCAAGCAGTGCGCTGGCAAAACCATCTGCCCGACCGTGGGCTCGTCGGCGCTCGCCAAGTTGGTAAAACCGCGCCAACGCTACGGCTATGATCTCGTTGTTCACGTGGGCGTGGCCCGCTATCTCGGTGGCAAACAACGTGATGAGATTCGAGTCGAGCTGCATGCGGAACGTGGCATCGATCTGTCAGCCGGCACCATCTCGAATCTGTGCGACCGCTTCCTCGTGTTATTCGAGCGATTGCATGTGTATCGCGCGCCGGCCTTGCGTGCGGCGATGGAGGGCAGCTACCCGCTTCACCTGGACGCGACCTGCGAGCGTGGACGAGGCGGTTTGTTCGTCACCATGGACGGTTGGAAAAGATGGGTGCTCTGGGCGGCGCGGATCCCGACGGAACATGGAGACCATCTGCGGCCCGTGGTCGAAAAAACCGTGGAGCTGTTCGGTCTACCGATTGCGATGGTCCATGACATGGGCAAAGCTATGAGTGCGTCGGTTGGGCTCTTGCGACAGCAGGGCATCCCCGACTTCGTTTGCCATTATCATTTCCTCGCTGCAGTAGGCCAAAAGCTGCTCGACCAAAGCTACACCCTGCTGCAAAATGTGCTGCGTCAGTGCGGCACACGTGGCTCGCTGTACCCAGTGTTACGAGAGCTACGTTGCTACCATGGCAACAAAAACTACGAGGGTGATTTTCGCAATGGCAACGTACGCGAGGAATTGTTGGCTCTGCTATTGTGGCTGATCGAAGGCACAGGCAAGAAGAACCCGCCTTTTCCATTCGCGCTGCCGCACTTCGATTTCCTCAAGCGATGCCAACAAGCCCCCCAACGTGTCGATCAGTGGATTCCTTTTCCTCGCACCGAGTCGGAGCGGCGCGCCATCCACCACGTCCTATCTCTGGTCAAACGTCCTGAACGAGACCCGCGACTCACCCAGATCACCAAGCAGCTCAACCAAGGCTGGCAGGCGTTCAGCGAGCTGCGTGACCTCCTGCGTCTTGGCAGCGATGAGCTCCCCCGTGGTGAACGGGGTCGCCGGAAAATCGAGCACCCCGACCTGGAGCTGCAGAGGCTGCGTCAGATCGAGCAGGATCTCATCAGCTATAAAGCCGAGTTGCTTGCACGCATTGGTGCCACGGACCGAAACTGCCCCTCCGCCATCATTCTCGGCTACCTAAAGCGCTATGGAGCCCGCTTGTTTCAGCATCCTGTCCGCCGAGACGAAGATGGTGCCGTGCTCGACATCGTCGAGCGCACCAACAATGTGCTCGAGTGCTACTTCGGCGACGAGAAGCAGAAGTTGCGCCGCCGTGTGGGCAGGGCGCATCTTGGTCGCGACCTCCAACAGCAGCCGGCCCAGGCGGCGCTCGTCTCAAACCTGAGTCGCTCCGACTACGTCCAAGTGCTCTGCGGATCACTGGACAACCTGCCGGCAGCCCTCGCAGCCCTCGATGGTATCCATATAGAAGGCACAACTCCCTTGGTGCGGGATCATCGCGATTCAAAGTTACAGCGGCGTATCCAGCAACTTCTGGAAGGCGTCGCCCTTGACGATGGCCCACAGGCCGACATTAGCAGCAGCCCCGCCGATTCTCGGCACAGCGCCGAGTCAGCCGACTTCACTGGCCTGTCTGAGCAGGAACTGCGAGCCCGGTGCACCAAAGTCTTTGGGGGTGCCGACCTAATTTCGATGGTTGCCGACAAGCAGTCTACTCGTACCAAAAAAACAATCCCGGCAAACACCCGGGCGAGCACACCGCTGGGCAAGCTTGATCAACGCATGACTGCGGAACTCAAAAATGTCGGATACAGCACCTCCAGCCGCTACGCCTTTCTGGCGTTCGCTCGTGGGTTTTCCTCCTTCCACAAGCGGTCACCCCTCAACTTGGGGAACAACCACGTCATGGCTTACCTGCGCCATCTCGTCTTCGACAAGAACGTTTTGTTGCCAGGCTACCGCAATGCCAGGACCTCGCTCATGTTCTTGTACGAAGTGATATTGCTGCGTCCAGAAGAGGTTGAACAGCTACCCCGCACTCCCGCAGAGTTATTCGAAGCCGCGCCAGAGCATGAGCCTTCCCCTGGCTCGTGGGCCGGAGCACCGCTGTCCACTCGACCAGCGGAGCTTGGTGATGCGACTGCACCCGTTTCGTGACGCGGTAGAAAATTGCGTTGCTATTTGCGCTGTCGCAGGGTGAAAGCCTGTATCTCCCCGATATCACACAGCTTTGTGGCGCTTTTGCGTTGCTATTTGCACTTTCGGTGGTTGGCGATGTCTGCGCCTGCTGGTCCGCACGGCCAGCATTGTCAGCCCGGCGTGCCTGCGCCTGCTGGTCCGCACGGCAAGCATTGTCAGCCCGGCGTGCCTGCGCCTGCTGGTCCGCACGGTCGGTATTGTCAGCCAGGCATGCCTGCGCCTCGCGTTGCTCTTTGCGCCGCCTTCGGTAGCGACGATAGTAGGCGGCGGCACCTCCCTGCGCCGCGAGCCAGGCCTTCGTGCTCGCTCGCTGGTTGGCGCGGTAGTCGGGATCCGCTTCGTTCTTAGCGCGGCGCCAGGCATTGTTGCGCGCCTTCTGACAGGCCTCACGGCCGCAGTACTGCTGATCGTATCTGCGTTTTCGCCGGATCTTTTTGCAGTGCCGGCATTGAAACAGGTGGTCCTCCATCGCGTTTCTCCAAACGCGATGGGAGCAACCAGAAGAACCAGACAAACCAAAGGGGAACCAGACGAGGGGGAACCAAACGGATCGGACAGATACGACTCAACGCCCAATCTCCCCTGTACTGGCGCTCGTAGCGCGTCTCCCTATGGGCTGTGGCGTTGCGGTCAATTCTCAAATGGTACAGGGCCCCCGCGGACTATCCGCGGCAAGCCCGCCGGAGGGGACGGCGCGACGAATGCCGGAGCAGCCCCAACATGGGTTACCGAAGATCAAGCACTTAGGCTGGGATTTCAACCTAGTCACCTGTCTTGGTTGACTCCAGGCCCCGAGGACCCAACGTGTTTGTTGGCACGCAAACTGCAATTTACGCAGCTGCCAACGCCGTATGTTGTGGCGACGGATCAAAGGAGAGATTCATG
>JAFCZD010000344.1 GCA_019314525.1 Deltaproteobacteria bacterium | reverse complement strand
GTGGAGGATGTGCTCGAGGTGGCGCGCCGCGAAAAGCCCAAGGGCGTCATCGTGCAATTCGGGGGAGCGACGCCGCTGGCGTTGGCTGAGGCGCTCTCGGAGGCGGGGCTGCCGGTGCTTGGTACGCCGCCTGATGCCATCGATCTAGCAGAGGACCGCGGTCGCTTCGGCGCTGTGCTCGACAAGATTGGCCTCGCGCGACCCGATTACGGTACAGCACAAAGCCTGGAAGAGGCACGCAGCGTGGCGCACGAGTTGGGTTATCCCGTCTTGGTGCGCCCGTCTTATGTGTTGGGCGGGCAGGCCATGGCGATCTGCTACGACGACAGCCGCCTCGGCGAGTTCATCGCCCGCGCAGCCGAAGTGGGGGAGGGGCGCCCAGTGCTCATCGACCGCTTCCTCGAGGACGCTGTGGAGGTCGACGTCGACGCCCTCTGCGACGGTGAGCGCGTGGTGGTCTGCGGCATCATGCAGCACCTCGAGCTGGCGGGCATCCACTCGGGTGACTCCACCGCTGTGCTGCCGCCCTATAAAGTCGGCGCAGAGATGATGGACGAGATTCGTCGCAGCACCGCCGCGTTGGCCCTCGAGCTTGGCGTGCTGGGCTTGATCAATATTCAATTCGCGATCACGCCCGATGGTGTGCTCAATGTCATCGAGGCCAACCCGCGCGCGAGCCGCACGGTGCCCTTCCTCTCCAAGGCCTTGGGCATCCCCTTCGCCAAGCTGGCGGCGCAGATCATGGTGGGCCGCAGCTTGGTGGATTTGGGCCTCACAGAGGAGCCCAAGCCCAAAGGCTGGGCGGTGAAGGTGCCCGTCTTCCCCTTCAACCGCTTCCCCGGCTTCGACCCTGTGCTCGGGCCTGAGATGCGCTCCACGGGTGAGGCCTATGGGCACGACCAAGAGTTCGGGCTCGCCTTCGCCAAGGCGATGATGAGCGCCGACCAGACCTTGCCCGCTCACGGCTGCGCCTTCCTCTCGGTGAACGATCGCGACAAGGCAGAGCTGCTGCCCATCGCGCGCGGCTTGCATGAGTTGGGCTTTACGCTGCTGGGCACCAAGGGCACCGCGGCCTTCCTCGCAGAGAACGAGCTGCCCGCCAAGCGGGTCTACAAGGTCAACGAAGGCCGCCCGAATATCGCCGACCGCGTGAAGAACGGGGAGGTCGACCTGGTGATCAATACGCCGCTGGGTGGCCCTTCGTTCTACGATGAGCGCGCCCTGCGGCGTGCGGCGCTCTCATGCCATGTGCCGCTGATCTCCACCCTCTCGGCGGCCCGCGCCGCGGTGGAGGGCATCGCGCGCGTGCGCGACAACGTGCTCACGGTGTCGGCGCTGCCGCGTTAGACGAGAACACTCTCCCCACTGACCAGCTTCAGCGACTATCCATTCTCGCGCCACGTCACAATTACGGAAGACTAAACAAAAGGAGGGTGAAACGATGCTACTAAGAAGGATCGACACACGTACGAAGCTCTCTGTTTTGATTCTCGGTGTGACCCTTGTCTCTGGGTGCAAGAATGGTGCCTCATCAAAGGATGCGGGGCTACCAGACATGGTGCTCGCTGACATGGGATCGTCGGATGTTGACCAAACCCAAAGAGTCCACGTGTCTGTGAGGCCCGAGCATTTGACCACCAATGTTGCTCCCGACACGACGGTTCGACTGTCGCTTGTACGTAACGCTATCGATGCCGAAAAGGCAAAGGAACTGGTAATCGGTGCGGCATCTGTTGTTTTTGCGTCTGACAAACGAGCTGTCGATGGCGAGTGGTTGCCGGTTCCGTACTCCGATAGAGTCGAGTTCGTCCCTTCAAAGCCACTAACTGAGGGTGAGTATCTCATCAAGCTGGCCAGCGAAAGCTGGCTTGTTTCTGAGCAGTCTACACACGCATTCCGTGTAGGCTCTATGCCTCGAATTGTAAGCGTGAACTTTCTTGTCCCGAACAACGATCCATCAACTGGTGTCAGTGGAATTAACATCCTTTTCTCTGAGTTCATCGACGCCTCATTTGTCGGAAATACGGTGACGCTCGGCGCAGGCGCGCAAGACATTCCTTTCAAGGTGCTCACCGGAGGATTGGGAGACACGAGAACCGTCGCAATCGAAACCCAAAGCGTCCTCAGCGCGGAGCAGTTTTACGATCTTTCCGTGGGGCCGGAACTCGGAGGAGGCAAAACGCTCGATAGCAACTACACCGGAACAGAGGCGTCTACTCCGTTCGCGCTCCATTTCAGGCTCAACGACTATGCCTCCAGTGGCTGGAAGTGGGAGCCTGATGTCAAGTACTAAACCTCATCTCAAAAATGCGGTGTGAGAGGCGATGTCCCGTTAAATGTTGATCATCAGAGCGGCGACCTCATCAGTAGGTTGATCATCAGGCCGCGACCTGTTGCTGGTCAAGGCTGTCTTCCAAGCCCAGATTCTTGTTGAGTTCTTTGATCAGGATGGGCATGCCGTTCTTCCCTCTGACGCGATGAAACCCCCTCTGCGCCTCAAGAACTCCCGCCGCGACCCATCGCTTGACCATCTTGCCACTGCGCCATCGTTTGACTCGGCGAGTGACTCTTCGGATGGAGCCGTTGAGGTTTTCGGGAGGATAGGTGTTTCTGTTCCCGTGCTCGCGTCCCAACCTGCGAGGTTCTCGACACCATTGCAAAGAATGACCGAGCCCACCTTGGAAATCCGCAAGGGCGTATTGTCGACGCAGGCGCTCCAGCGTTGCTCTCCTGTGGCAGCATCAATGGCACGAAACATCCCACCTGCGGCAACGTAGACTGTGCCGTCTTCGACCAACGTGGGGCCAAACCCACCCTCTTGGCTCCAGGTCACCGCGGCTGCCAGGCAGTTGCCTCCGCACTCTGGCTTGATGACGATATTCTGGCCGTAAGGCGTACCCCAATGGGTCTTGCCGTCCTCGACCACCACGGGGCTCACTTCCACCGCGCTGCCAGGCAAGAGCCCACCAAGCTCGAACTGCCAGCGCACGATGCTCGTGCTTCCATCACGACCCATCTTCTGCGACGAGGGGCGCATGTCTTCTTGGTGTAGCCATCCATCCCTCGTCATGCGCAGAAATGCAGAGGGCATGGCGGCGTAGGATTGCCGGGGATAGAGCACGGTAATGCGCACAGGGTCTTTGCCCTGCACAGGCGCCGAAGGAGAGACAAAAGAGGTGACTCCATCATGCTCCGTGGCAGAGATGTGAAAATCATCGCCACGGTTATTATCCCAATAGGTGACGCCCTGGGCCTGGTACCAGATGGCATATTTGAGCGAGCGAAAGCCCGCTGCGGGCCGCTCGAGGGTCACCAGCCAACGTTCACCTGCTGTCCAGCGCGCCTCGGCGCGAATCCAATGGGAAGCGTCATTCACCGAGTACACGATGCCCACGCGCTTATGGTAGGTCAGGTTGGCGACTTCGATGCCCACCTGGGGCCCCCTTCATGGCACTCCTGCTGTCTGCCTGTATCCGCGGTGGCTTCGACGGGCAGCCATTGGATATGGCTCAGGCTCAAGAGCTGACATCACCAAGTGATTTCCAGGTCCACGAGGGGCCTAGCGTGACCGATGGACTCCTTGTTGATCGCGGCAACATCGGGGGGGACGTTGAGCACCCGCCTCCAACAACGCTGCTAATGGCCGATGATTTCGATGACAGCGAGCTCAACGAGGAGAAGTGGTGGTCCTATACAGACGTTGGGACTTCATTCCTTCAAGAGGGCGGCCATTTGAGCTTTGTCTTGCCAGCGAATGACACGAACTGCACGGTTGTGAAGGGCTGCTACACAGGTATTGGCAGCTGGCAACGTTTCAGCTTCGTCAACACCCGGGTGCAGGTAGAGGCAGTACAGATAACCAACGAAGTCCTTGAGGCAGACACCGGGCTCTACATCACTGTCATTGAAGCAGGTGAGGTTATTGGCACCTATGGCGTCTTTGTCACTGAGCAGTCGATCAACTTTGGCTACCAACCTCTGAGCACAAAGGTTTGGGACCTGATCAACATCAGCTATGACAGCACCAACCACCGTTTTTGGCGTATCGCCCACCAAGAAAGTGACAACACGATACGGTTTTTGACCTCGCCAGACGGCACCAGGTGGACAACCGCTCGAATCATGCAAAATCAGGTTGACCTGGGCGAAGTGGAGTTTTCGATAGAGGCTGGCATCTGGGCAGCGGTCCCACAGTACAGCGCAACCTTTGACAACTTCCGGGCAGAGCACGTAGCGCCCTAAGTACAGCGGACCAAGGTGCCCACGTGGAATGGGCAATATGGGGGATCCATACCACAGCATTCCCGCCCAGCCAGGTCAGGTCTCTAGACTGCTCCCATCTGAGACTAACCATACGCGATAGCGTGTTGCTCGCTGTGGTGCCTGCTCACTGCGCTACAAGGTAGCTTCGCCGGCTCCTCACTTGCGTCTTGCTCTCATCACAATCCTACCTGAGAGCGATCTCTTTTGAACCTATGCTTGGCTTGGCCCAGGTATTGCTGACACTTCAGTAGTCTGGGCCATGGCAAACGGGGCATTGACTATGTTGGTACACCAAATCGAAATCGCTGAAACAGGTGGGTATACGTTCTCGAACGGATCGATATACCGGCCTTGGCCTGCGAAGGACCTGACTATGGTGGCAGAACGGGTCTTGCAGTTCTATTCCAGGATCGTATTGGGAAATGCCCGTTGCGATTCATTCTTTTCCCATATTGGGACGGGTAAGCTTGGGCTGAAGGCCTTTCTCTTCGCGCGAGGCCCCTTTCAATTCTACGAACTTACGCCACCGGCCGCATCCAATGGCATAATTCATGGCGCTAGCTCAATCATCGAGTGGAATTGGATCGCCATGAACAGGAGTTGGTTTATGCAGCCTCAGTCCACCTGGATGGGATTGTTAATCCACGAAATATGCCATTTTAAGGGCGTGCAACTCGCGTACGATTTGAGGTTGGGTCTTCAATCCCACGCGATGGCACATATGGCCTCGACCATCTGTGCAGGGGATGGGTTTGACAGCTATGAAGAACAGGTGATGGGAGAAGTGATTACAGCCTATCGCTCCTGTGGCAATTGCAGCAATCCACAATGGCCCGGCTGCTGAAGCCCAAACCTCCCCACATAGATTGGCCAGTGAAGCGCCTTCTTCTGAAGACCAAGAGCACCAGCAGCACCAGCCCAGTCAGGTGCGCGGTCAGGTGCGCGGAGCCCTGAGGGCCAGCTTGGCAACCACACCCCTCGCTGGTCAGCACCCTGGCGTTGCTCTGGTCGCTGGCGTTGCTCTGGTCGCTGGCGTTTCCGACATCCATCGCAGCGGATGGTGCGTCAGCACCGCCATCAGCAACGACACCGCCATCTGCAACAACCCCATCTGCAACGAAAGCGCCATCTGCAACGACACCGCCATCTACAGCAGGGTGACCGATCAACCAAGCCCTGGAGACAGGGCTTGATGGTTGAGGCAAACTTGAGCGGGGGCAGTGTTTGGCAGGTACGAGCTGGGTGCGGGCAGTAGGCGGGCAGTAGGGGTAGATGGTAAATTAGGTTTTTGGGGGAACGGCAGCAGCGTAAGCGGCGGGCGTGATCTCGGAGATGCTGAGGGCGTAGACGTCGCGGTGAGTGCCAAGACGGGTGAAGGCCCAGCCCAGATATCCGAGGGGGTCTACGCCAAGGGCACGACAGGTCGCGACGATTCCAAGCAGTACTGCGGCCCGATGGGCACCCTCGGTGCTGCCAGCAAAGAGGCAGTTGAGTCGAATCTTGGCGACCTGCTGGTACTCGCGCTCTGATGCTGAATTATCGATGGGGATCTCAGGATGATCGACAAAGCGAAAGAGCGCATCCCAGTGGTTGCGATAATAGCGAAGCGTCTTGGCCAGAGGATCGCTTGGCGTTAGCGTTGGCTCCACCGCGTCCATCCACTTGAGGAGTTTCTTCTGGATCGGTGGCACCTTCTTTTGTCGCCAAGCTCTGAGTTTGTCACCTTGCAAACCACGTTTTTTGGCTGATGCCTCGGCGACGTAGATGCTGGCGATGAAAGCGCCTCCTTCCTTGGCAAGAACTGGCTGCACCTGTTCGGCGTCGCGAAACGCCCGCCTGCGAAGACGGCGTTGTGCCGGTGCTCAGCGTCGGCCACCAGCACGCCAGAAAATGGAGCAAGCTTCTTGGCAAGCTCTTCAGCGCCTTTGTGGGCTTCGTATTGAAAGACCACGAGATCGTCGCGCCGATAGACTTCGAGGTGACCGTTGTGGGTGCCGGGGAGTTTAGGGATGAGCACCTTCAATCCTGTGGCGTCGGTGGCCATCCAGCGTCCAGCAAGTAGCTTCTTCCAATGCTCACCATCAACAGCTCCCAAGAGATCTGCAGCTCGCTCGACCTGCGTCACCAGGTAGCTCATGGCCACGTGAATGCCCCGCGATGCGAGGTCTCTGCGGAGACGGTCGAGAGGAGTCAACATCACGAATTTCTGGTGGACGAGCCAAGCCAACCACTCACAGGTCGCCTTCGAGCGTGCAAAGGGTGCGGGGAGTGAGCGGGCCGTGGTCCTTTCGCCACAGTCGTCACAGCAGACGGTGATACGCCGAACAACCCGCTTTCGCATATGCTCTTTGACAACGTGCAGCTTCGTCTCAATGTCCTCGTCAACCCTCCGCAGGCGACCACTACCACAGCATCCACATGCTTTGGGCTCCTTGGTGTGCTCTTCTGCTTCGAGATGGTCAGGCACAGGTTTTCGCCCCGTGGGGCGCGCCTTCTTCTTGGATACCTTCTTTTTGGCAGGAAGCTTTGGCGCAGCCGGACGCTTGTTGAAGGCCTTCTTCACTTTTTCGTCGAGCGCTTCGGGGGGCTCTGGTGCTTTCTCTTCAGTCGCCTTTTCGAGGCCACGCTTTTTGCGCTGAGCAATGGCGAATAGCTCAAGGATGCGATCATTCCCCTGAGCAACAAGATCAGCGAGACGCCCCACTTCGGCGGTCAGCGCAGCCACACGCCCATTCGCTTCAGCTAGCTGCAGGCGTAGCTCTTCATAGTCGCGACGGGGAACGCTTTGACTGGCAGGAGCGATAACCACGGCGGCAGATGATCATGGATAATCGTCGTTGTCGATCCCCAATCGACGTTTTCTTAGGCTGCGTTCTTGCCCCGATACCACGACCGCCTCTTAGCACCGAGTTCGATCCCTGAGAGCAGCGAGGAGAGCAGCGCTGAATCTACCACCACCCGATCCTCTCCCTCAGGGACAGAGGGCAGCTCAAAGGTGCCACGCTCCAAGCGTTTGCTGAAGAGACAGAAGCCCGAGCCATCAAAGAAGAGCATCTTGCAGAGGCGACGCCGTCGATTGAAGAAGAGGTAGAGGTGACCATTGGTGGGGTCGAGCCCCAGCCGCCTCACACACCCTGCGAGTGCATCAAAGGACCCACGCATATCAACGGGCTCGATGCCCACGAAGATGCGCACCCCAGTGCCAAAGCTCAGCATGCGGCCACAACTCTGAGGACCCGAGCAAGCGTCGCCTCATCAACCCCCTGACCAATCTCCACGGAGAACCGGCCACAACGCACCAGGCAAGCGGCTCCTGCTGCTCCCCTTGCTGGGATCAGCTCCACCAACCGCCCTTGCTTTCGCCTCGATTTCTTCGGCTTGCCACGTGGTTTCTCTCCACGCCCAAGGTTATTCCCCCAAGCACACAGCGACCGCCCATCAATTCCATGCTCGCGCGCCCACTCAGCTTGGCTCAGCCCAGCCGCGGCCTTCGCCGCCAACAGGCAAGCTCGCGCATCCTTCTCGTCACGTATCTTTCGTCCAGCCATCGCAACCTCCTTCCGGGGCGCGACGATCACACGATCACGATCTTACGTCTCCAGGGCTTCGCTGATGGGTCAC
>JAFCZD010000343.1 GCA_019314525.1 Deltaproteobacteria bacterium | reverse complement strand
GCATAGATCGCAATGGGGATCGAAAAAGACAGTCTGGGTGGCCCAATGAGATCCGTAGCTTCCACCACCGAAGGACCCGGTAGATCCAAGGACCAAAAGACGCTACCACTCACTGAGAGGCGCTTATCCCCTGGTTGAGCCACCCTCTCCCGCAGCAGAACCGCTGCGGGCTGAGCTACGATGAGGAGCCGACGAAGCTTTCTGATCAACAACGGGCTCTCCCACGGCCTCTGCAACTACGATTGCGGTCTGTGTAGCGTCAACGATCCCAGCTACGACGGACCGCGCGAGCTGCAGTCAGCAGAGGTGACAGAGGCGCTGCTCGGGAGGGTTCGCGAAGCAGCAGAGGAGGGGGTTTGGGTTCGGCACGTCGGCTACTCTGGCCACGGCGAGCCCACGCTCCACCCCGAGTTCACCGATCGCGTTGATATGCTAGGCGAGCTGGTTCGCTCCTGGCGCTCCGTGAACCCGCCGCCGGTGGTCGGTGTGGTCACCAACGGCTCGCGGCTGCTCGAGAACGGCATCCTGGATGCTTTCTCAAGAAATCCGGTTGGGCTCACCCTCTCGCTCCCGACAGTGGATCCGCAGGCCTACGGAAAGGTGATGGTGAAGGATCCGGCTCAGGGCCCCGAGCTGCTGGCTCGTGTGCTCGAGGCCCTCGACCACGCGTTTGAGCTGCAGGCGCGCGGGCATTTGGCGTGGCTGCTGTTCCACATATCGCCGCCGGATCCAGAGGTAATCCGTCCCCATTTACCAGCGACCCTGGACGCGCTCACGAGGCGGGCAGCCGCCCGGGGGGTACGTGAGATTCGGGTGACGCTCTTCATCACGGTCGCGAACCGTAGTGGGAAAATCCGCGGCGGATCGAACCGGGCTGACTCATTTCGAGATCTGCGCAAGCGCTTCCACGGCCAGCTGCTGAACGGCGTGCTGGTGAAGCTGGAGATGTCGCTGGACGTGATGTACCCCAGCATGACCCATCTCGCCGACATGCTCTGGGCTTTTGATTACCCATGCTTGTGGAATGGCAATTTCGTTATTACGGCCAACGGATCCTCCGTGTGCTGCAACGACCAATCCCGCCGCCACCCCATGGGGAATGTGCTCACCCACAGCCTCCGCGAAATGATCGAGGAAAAGGAAGCCTTCGCCGGCTCTCCCTCCCTATGCGGTGGGTGTAATCAGAAGCCCCATCAGCTTACCGGCTCCGCCCTGGCCCGGCTGTACGCCACCGCGTCCTCGGTGCGCATGCGGTGGCGGCGCTTTCGCCTCGACTGAGAGCTTCCTGGAAAGGGCGATTGCCTGTCGTATCGGGCACCTGCTTGGGGGAACGGGCTAGCCCTTGCGGATGAAGCCGCCGCGGAACATCGCCTCCATGATCGCTACCGGAGCCAGCCAGCCGACCTGGAGCACATCATCTCCCCGCGCGTAGTCGAGCAGCTTGGCCACCCGCTTGTTGACCTTGGGATCGCGGTGCTGAGCCACCGTCTTCTCGTCGACAGGTAGGAAGAGGCCTCCATCAGGCTTGGCGCGTAGCCCGGGCAGGACAAATCGGCCATCAATCTCCGGTGGCTTTTCTGCGCCCAGAACTCGCCTCGCGTAATCGTTGACCACCTTGTCCCGGATGGCGATGTGGAAGTCTTTCGGTCGAGCCGTCGGATCTAGGTTCGGAAACACATCCCGGTAGTAGGCCACGAACGATCCGTAGATGCGTGGTGTGTGGGTGATGCTGGTGCACCAGACGCGGCGAAACCCCTGTTTCATGATCACATAGCCTGTCCCGAAGGCGTAGAGCCACTGCATCATGCCCCTCGCCTCCTGCAGGCTGACTGTCAGGCCGGAGTGGAGAACGAGCCGCCCTTGATACCGACCGGCATAGGCCATGGCTGTGAAGCAGGTGTCCTGTCCACCACGCGATGCGATCAGCACGAGCCGTGCAGACATGTCTCGCCTGGTCGAGAAATAGCCTGGATTGAGCGTCTCACCGACCCGACTCACCATCACATCGATCAGCCTGTCTCGGAGCGTGCTCAGCTCTGTGTCGGACATCCAATCGCCAGGTCTGTCGATCAGCTCGATCCATGAGCCCTTGAACGGAAAACGAAACCTGCCCAGCATCTTAACCTCCAACCGACGGATGCTATGCCTGGTCGGTCTGGATACCAAATCATTCGACCGATGGGCCAACGATGACATCGAATGGGAACGCGGGCTGTCATCCTTGATGCCTTGACCCACCCACCCAGGCCAGGGCATGGTCTCGCGAAAGACTCTTTTCGAAAAGGAGCAGACTCATGCGCAGACTTCAACCCTTGTCGCGACGGTTCGTGCTCTCACTCTTGCTGGCCATCTTCGGCGTGCTACCAGCCTGCTCGCAACGCACGGTGCCATCATCTAGCGATGGTGGCATATCCCCGGGAGCCCTGGCGGATGCTGGCGCTCTGGCTGATGCACCCGTCCGCCCGCCAAGCCACCTGACCGTCCACGGCACCTTCTGCGTTGGCGCGCCCGACGAGACCGATGACGCACCGCGCCCCATCAAGCTGCTCTTCATGGTGGAAACCTCCCAGAGCATGCACATAAACGACCCCCTTGATCCCATCACTGGCAAGACCGGACGTCGTGCCGCCGTCGAAGCGGTCATCGATCGCTTTGCCGAAAACCACGCCGCAAGCCACGCCATCATCCGCTTTGGCCACAAAGTCCAGATGCTCACCGAAAACGCCTCGGGCCTCGTGGGCTTCACGCGTGACCCTCAGGTGCTAGCGTCAGCCTTGACCCAGCTCGACGGCGCCGAGGGGCTCACAAACTACGAAGGCGCCTGGTCCAGCGCCTTCAATCTGCTGGAGGCGGATATGCGCAGGGTGCTGGTGGCAGACCCAAAGAGCTTGCCCCGGAGCACCTACATCGTGCTCTTGCTGAGCGATGGCCATCCAGATCCCCAGGTCCACGACCAGAGCGATTGGGACACAATCTCAGTGGAGATACGAGATGCAATGCTTGGAGGCTCCACTCCTCACCAGCTCCCGGAGTTCAACACACCCACGCGCATCAAGACGATGGTGACCAAGGTGATGGGACTGCAGGCCCGCCATGGCGCCGCCTCGCTCCGGGTCCACGCGTTCTATTTGGATAATGTCGGCCACACTGATTGGAACGAACCCGATGCGCTACTGCGATCCATCGCAGACCTAGGCGATGGCACCTTTCGCAGCTTTTCAGATGGAGAATCCATTGGCTTTATCCAAGCCGAGGTCGGTCAACCAAGCCTCAAGACGTTGGTGGTGCACAACCTGAATATGCGCTCCTCGGCAGCTGGCCCTCTCCCAGACAGCGACGGTGACGGCCTGACGGACGCCAAGGAGGAAGCGCTCGATACCAACCCCTACTCACCCGACACGGACGGTGACGGCTGGAGCGACGCCCTGGAGGTGCTCTTCGCTTCTGATCCCTTGAACCCCACAGACGCCCACTGCCCCCTTGCACGCTTTGACCTCAACAGCGATGGCAAACTCGATGACAGCGACGGCGACGGCCTGCTCGATTGCGAGGAGGAGCTGCTGGGTACCCACAGCAAGCTGCCAGACACCGACACCGATGGCTTCACCGACCGCCTCGAGGTGCTCAACGGAACGAGCGCAATTAAGCTCGACCTAGGCGAGGACCGTGACCACGATGGGGTGCCAAACGGCCACGAGCTGCTGGTCCACACCTCTCCCTCCACCCACGAGGGCGCAGCGGCCAAGGCACAAGCCTATCGCTACACCATCAAGGAGGTTGACGCCTGGCGCGGCTGCTTTGACTACACCGTGGAAAATATCCAACTCGTAGGTCGTGCGTCGAGCCCCAACACCATCATGCTCCACGCTGACAGCGTCCTGGACGTGAACCTAGGGAATGATGGGAGTTTTCGTGGGGCGTGCGTGCGCGTGAACACACCCTCCAACCCCACCCAACTCGACGTATTGGTACCGCAAAGTGCCTGGAAACCACTCATCGGGCTCAACCCGAACACGGATTGTGTAACCCACGGAGAGAAACCGCTTTGACCAAGTCGACGTTGCGTATCGAGGTGCTCTTTGACAATGAACGGCTCTCCAACGATCTGGAGATCGGGTGGGGCTTTTCTGCCCTTATCACACGCGGTGAACGCAAGGTGCTCTTCGACACCGCGTGGGACGGCGCACAAGTGCTGCAGAACGCCGACCGCCTTGGCGTGTCGTTGGAAGACGTCACCGACATCTTCATCTCTCACGCCCACTGGGACCACGCCGGCGGGTTGCCTCAGCTACTCAGAGAGTTGCGACCAGCTCGAACGTGGGTGCCAGCTTCGGTCTCGAAGCACCAACGCCATGAGCTCTCACGCCACACCGAGGTTCACACTGTGCAGGAGCCAACGCCCCTGGGGAACGACCTCTTCTCCACAGGTGCCCTTGAGAGCGCCACGCAGCCCGACGAGCATGCGCTTGTGGCCCTCACCGAGGAGGGACCCGTCGTCGTCGTCGGCTGCTCTCACCCTGGCGTTGGCAGAATTCTGGAACGTGTACGAGACGAGTATGGAGCACCCCACACGCTCATCGGCGGGCTGCATGACTTCAGCGACTTCAAGCTGCTCGCGCCCCTAAAGAAGGTGCTACCCTGCCACTGCACCACCAAAAAGGCTGAGATCCTCGCCGCCTATCCTCACAGCGCCGAAGCCTGTGCCGCGGGGACCCACCTCACCTTTGGTTGATGCCAGCTGCTGACCCCTCCGAGAGCCACCCACCGAAAACAAATACCCAGACTTCTTCTGGTATTCAGAGAGAGGGGTGGAATCTCAAGCGTTTCGCGCCCCACGCAGTGGCCCAGCTCTTGCTGTTCTCTTCGCCATGCACAGACAAGCACTCGCTCTGCTCATCATCTTGAGCGGCACACCAACCTGGGCTGCCGAGCCTGGTACGACGAGCCCCCGAGGTCGCATCAAGGCCAAGCTCAGCAGCCTCGGCAAGAGGCTCGCCTTTGCTGTTGCTCCGGTGCGCGTAGACAAGACCAGCGAGGGCCACCCCAAGCTTATCCGCTGGAGCTACCACGATGGCAAGCGCATCCCCAAGGAGACCATCGTTTCGCTGCCTGGCGGAGGTATGTGGAAGCGCATTCTCAGCTACGAGTTGGGCCCCTGGGGTGAAAAACGGCTGCGCGCGGATACCATACTCCGACACCCAGAGAACACGGCAACGACACTGCGCCAGGTTTCTCTTGCAGAGAACAAGGTGACCCATGCGGAGGTAGACACCAAGACAGGCGAAGCAACGCCCACCGTAGAGACCAGAACAAAGGACGGCCTGGCAAAGGATGGCAGCCAGGCACGGAAGAAGATCTCCAAAGAAGAAAAGAAGGAGCGCAAAGAGCGCGTGCTGCCAGAGAAGCTCACGATGTTTGGCGCCTATGCCCGCGCGATCCTCGCCAGCCCTGTTGTGCACTCTGGGCTCACGACGGGCGTCTTCTTTCTCTTTTGGCGCTACGTTCCACAGATGGTGAACCTAGACCTAAGCGCGACGCAAGCCATGATGGCGGCGGTGGGCACCAAAGCGTTGACGCTTCCCATGGTGGCCTACCATGCCTTCAAAGAGGCGCGCTTGAAGACCCGAAAGAAGAAAGAAACGCCCTGATCTTGCGAAGTTTACCTGCGTCTACTCCACCAGCCGATAGCGCAGCGCCTTCATCGCCTGCTCTACCTGTCGTTGATACGACGCCCCCTCAAAGTAGCGCGCCAGTCGTGGGGTTACCGGCAGGACCTGTGTGTGCGGCTCCCAACGCAGCACCTCACCAGAGCCGTCCTCCACAACCCGCCCCTCCCCCACCGCCGCGGTAAGCTTCACAAGCGGCACACCTTTCAGGTCACGCTCCACAGCCCGCAGCTGCGCCTCAGCCTTCGGGTCGAGAAAACGCATCACCTTCCCGTAGAGGTGACCGTTGTGAAAATGCTCGGGGAGCGAGCTCAGGGCGGCACATTCGAGGCGGATCGCCATCAAGCGTAAAATCTCGCCAAACCAGCGAAAGAGCCCCAAGCCAGGGTAATTCTGGCCAGGCAGCGCCATCTCTGCAGAGGGCAGGCGCTTGCGTGGGTCTTGCATCAGAAGCCACTCGTAGCGCAAGGCGGTGTATCTGCTGCCATCGGGAAGAAAGAGCGGACGACGACACGCAGCCAGCTCGATCAGCAGATGCTCTGGGTCACGTCGCTGATGGTGCATGCGCACGACATGGCGGGTAGACAGGCTGGTATCAATGGATATCAGGATATCATCGAAGCCTTTTTCCCGAAGGAGCGCCATAAACCCATAGCGCTCCAACGCCAGCTCCATGCCCTCCCGAGTGTAGTAATCAAGGAAACGCCCACCACCAAAGAGCTCTTCGTTCGAGATCTCCCCTGTCGTATGGTAGCCGAGGTCTTC
>JAFCZD010000342.1 GCA_019314525.1 Deltaproteobacteria bacterium | reverse complement strand
TGGAAGAACGAATAGCCATACACAGCTGACTTGGGGAACTTTCCCAAGCGTTGATAGAGAGCCAACGCCTTGGCGAACTCTTTGTTGTTGAAGTGGTACTCAGCGAGCAAGAGGATCGCGTCGGGGATGAATTTGCTCTGAGGATACTTGCGGATCAGCTTCTCGAAAAAGACCAAGGCCTTATCATGACGTTGGAGCTGATGGAGCATCTGTGCGACGTGGTAGAGGACTTCGTCCATGAGTGGCCTGATGGACCTGTGCGTCAGGACCGAAGCCTTCGTGCGCTGATGCGCGCGAGGAGGCTTAGCTCCATGTGCGCTGACCGACGCGCTCACGAAGAACACCACGAACACCATGCAGACTCCACGTCTCATCGGCTCTCCTCCTTATGTCATCACGCCTATTTGGTAGCTCATGGGGTGATGCAAGTGTCATCACCAAGCAAAAGGTTGTCACGCTGCTGTCATAGAGCGAAAATAATTTATGAGTGACGCGTTGAAGAACATCAAACTTCAGGCTGACTCTTCTCGCGGCAGCGAGGATGCCCGCCGCTGGCAAGCTGCGATTGATGCCCAACCCAGCGACGAGGCGTTCTTGGTCTACGGAGACTGGCTCCAAGACCAAGGAGATGCTCGCGGTGAACTGGTGGCCGTTGATAAAGAGCTGCTCCATGAGCCCTGGGGCGAGGGCGGCCGTCGCTTGCGTGCCCGTCGCGCCAAGCTCCTCGATGAGCACAAAGACCAGCTCCTCGGTTTGTTAGCGGGCCACAAAGATCTAACCCTAGACCTCCATTGGCACCTTGGGTTCATCAGCGAGATGGTGATCGGCGCGCAGAGTAAAACACACGATGGCCTGCACACGCTGCTCTCCGCTGTATTCGCTCACCCCTCGGCGCGCTTTTTGCGCTCATTGGAGATCGGGCCTGTTCGCTGTGGAGATGAGTTTTCGCTCTCTCCCATCATCGAGGCGCTCAGCGCTACAACGTGGCCCACGCTGCGACGGCTCGTGCTGGGCCGCCCCAAGGACGGACAGTGGCCCGCAGGTGCCCCTGTAGACACGCTGCTGCAGCAGATGCCAAGCCTGATGCACCTCGAGCTGAACTGTGAGGCAAGGCAGCTACCAAGCTTCGCGCATGCAACGCTGCGCGAACTCCACCTCAACATCCAGGGCGCTGAAGCCGAGCACTTCTCGCTGGTTCAAACGTGTCCTTCCCTCGAGCGTTTCACCATCAGCCTCGCGGGCAGCGAACTCATCGCAGAAACAGTGGCTCGCCTGGCGAAGTTACCGCCCCGGATACGCGAGCTCGGGTTGCTGTGCATGGAAGATGGCGATGACCTCTGCCAGGTGATTTCTCTCGAGCACTGTGAACACCTCGTTCTCTCCATGGGTGGCATCACCGATGTGGGCGTCTTGGCGCTCGAGGAACGTATGGACCAGCTTGGGTCTGTTACCAACCTCGATCTCAGAGACAATTGCATCGAAGGCACCATAGATGCTCTCGAAGAGAGGTTCGAGGTGAAGCTCGGCCCACAGGACGCACAGACCGAAGACCCGCGCATGCTGCCCGGTCGTGCCCGGGCGGCCTTTCTAACGCGACGCCGGCACGGCCGCGAACTCTGGCGCACCCTCGACCACGCCGGGGCACTGCCCTACTTCGAGTCTGCGCAACGCATCGCCCGCGCCAACGGCAACCATGACGACGAGTCAGCGGCCATCAAGGATTTGGGTGCCCTCACATACAATCTCGGTCAGCTCGACGCGTCCATTGAACATCGTGAGGCCTACCTGTGGCGCTCTGGTGGTTCAATCCAGGCCATGATCGATCTCGCCACCTCCTATCGGAGCCGAGGGCGCAACTACCGCGCCGAAGAGATCTTTGAGGATGCTCTCGAGATCGTCGCCAAAGAACAGACGGTGTCTTCGCCTAGTGGCAAGGACGCTTCCAGCGCCCGCCAGCAGACTGACCACCTGGAGGCGAAGCTTTGGGTGGAGGTGGCAGCGACACGAATAAATATGGGGAATTGGCGCGGCGCAGAGAAGCTCTGCTTGCACGCCAACGCTTATGAGCAGAAGCACGACTGTGAGACCACGAGGACCTGGAACATCCTTGGCGGGGTTCAAGCGCAGGGGGCGCGACATGTCGACGCCGCGAAAAGCTTCGAGCGCGCCTTGGCCCTCGAAGAACGCGAGCATAATAAGATCGTCATTGAACTCAATCTCGGTCAAGCGGAGTGGCTCGCGGGTCAACGAGCTCGCGCTGCGGCTCGCTATCAAAGCGCCGCCGACAAAGCCAACGCCCTCGGCATCGAGCGCGTCGAAGGCTCAGCGCTGAGCCAGCTAGGACACCTCTACACCAATTGGGGCAAGAACTCCGAGGCCAAGGAGGTGCTCCTGCGGGCCCTACCTTTGCTAGAAAAGACCCAGTGCCGAGACCGCGAGGGTGAAACCTGGGGTCACCTGGCCATCGTGCTCACAGCGCAGCAGAAGCTCGATGAAGCCGAGGAGGCCTATGGCAAAGCCATTGAGATACACCGCGCCACAGGCAACAAGCGGGCCTTTGCGGGCTCGTTGATCCACCTCGCGGGAGTCTTCATCGATCGGGGTGACCTGGACGGCTGTGAACGCACATGCCATGAGGCGCTCACCGTCCAAAAGGAGCTTGGCGACCGTTGGGGGCAAGGCACGTCGTCATCACAACTCGGCGAAGTGTTTCTCGCGCGTGGCGATGACAAGGCCGCGATGGAACACTTCAAACGGGCTAGACGCCTGTCAGCGAGCGTCAACAACCACCGCTGGAACACCTGGAATCAATTCAAGTGTGGTCAGGTACACCTCGCGTGCGGTGAAACTCAGAAGGCGCGAAAACTCTTCGCCCGAGCGGAGGCGGACCTGAGGAAGATCGGCGATCCCTCCATGCTTGGCCGCCTCCTGACCCACGTAGCCCTTCTGCGAGCCATCAAAAGAGAAGACAGGGCTGCCGACGTGCTCGCCGAGGCCCGCGAACACCTGCAAGCTGCCGGTGACGTGCTCGGGCTGAACGAAGCCAAGGCGGTGGACCAGTTCATAGCGCACCTCGAGCGTGGATCCGAGCCTCCTGCCGGCAATCTCTACGCAGACTTTTTGCAGCGGTGTTTGAGTAATGCACCAAAGCGCCCATCCTAATACCGCTGATTTGCCCAGTGTGAGTGCGGGGGCTACACTCTGTCCGAGAGCGGCGACAACCTTTGCACCGCGGAGCCTCACGATGAAACGATCCTCTCTGATGGTGCTGATGCTCACCCTGCTCGGCCTGAGCGGCGTGGGTTGCATCGAGGATATCGTCAAAGACTTCATCGATGTGCCCGTGGCTGACGTCTTCGTCGACCCACGCCTCGACTTTGGCGTCGGTGACAGCGACGTGCGCCCTAACGCGGCCCTCTCTCTGGCGGCTGTCAAACCCAACCATGGCCCCTTCATCGGTGGAAACACCCTCGTGATCAACGGCACGGGCTTCGGCAAAGACATTGACGTGCGCTTCGGTGACAAGCAGGTCGACCAAACCAACCTCGTCTTGCTCAGCCCTGTGTCCATGGAGGTAGTAGTCCCCGCCGGAGAGGTGGGCCTCGCCACTATCGACGTAACACGCGGCGGAAGCAGCGCCACCCTCACCGATGCTTACACCTACGATCCACTCCACCTCGACCCCAACTCGGGCCCCACCAGCGGTGGCACCCTCATCACTCTTGAGACGCGCGAGCTGCCCCTCGAAGGTGACGTTGAGCTCTTTCTCGGCGGGCGGCCCTGCCTTGATGTTCGGCTGGTCAGCCAAAGCCGGCTGCAGGCTCGCACGCCCGAGGGCGAACAGGGGCCTGCCACCCTGGCTTTGAAGATCGCTGGCACGGAGCTGCGCGTGGAGGAGGCCTTCACTTACACTCTTGGCACCAACCAGCTCACAGGAGGGCTCGCAGGCGAGAGCATCGACGGCACCTTGACCGTGGCCGTGCTCAATCGCATGAACCGCATGCCTATCCCAGGCGCACACGTTGTCTTGCAACGAGGCCGTGAGCTGCAGCTCCAAGGTGACGCCAACAGCCAAGGAGTGGTGGTCTTTCAACACGACGACCTGCGTGGCCCTGTCACCGTCACCGCCGCAGCCGAGCAGCACGAGACCATGACCCTCGTCTCTTTCGACGCGGCAGAGGCAACGCTCTTCCTCACGCCGATCATCCCCCCAACACCCGGCAGCATGCCTCCAGGCCAGTACGTCCCGCTCATCGAGGGGCATGTGCTCTTTGGCGGCGCCACGGGTGCTGGGGTCGCCCAATGGAATTTGATCCCAGCGGCCAAAGAAGGCGAGGTCAAGCGCGTCTATGTCTTCACCACGAACGCCACGATCCGCCACGGCGAGCCACGCCCAACAGATTTGGGTACCATCGATTTCAACGCGGCAGACGGGCTCACGGCGTGGCCTTTCACGCTCTACACGCGCTTCGGCAACCTGGCGGTCTATGCGGTGGCGGGACTCTACAACCAAAACACCGAGACCTTTCGTGCCTACGCGTTGGGCATCACCCGCGGCGTGGTGGCTGGCCCCGGTGACCGTCTGCGCGTTGACATCATCGTTGACATGCCCCTGGCTGACGCTCTGACGGTAGAGTTGAGGGACGCACCTCCAGGCCTCGAGCGCCATGGCGTACGCGTCGCGCTGGACCTTGGCGCCGATGGCTATCTCCTCTTGCCAGGGCATGACCGCCGAGGTGAGGGCGTCCCACCGACTCTGCTCTTTGGCCGCTTGCCGCGCACCACTCACCCCAGCCTCGTCGACGCCACCTTCGCTGTGGACGTCGTGCTCGAGAGCCGCAACGAGACCGGCCTCCCCCTGGCGCAAGCCACCGAGACGTTGATCCCCACCACCGAGCGTGCCTTGCTCATCGACCGCTTCGTGGGGCTCCCCCAGCAGGTCTCTCCACAGGCTGGCGCGCGGCTACTAGGCAACACCCTGCGCTGGAGCGTCGGCGCAGGTGAGCGCCCCGATCTAGCCGTGACAGCCCTCGAGACGTCAGACCAAACACCTGTGTGGACCGTGATCAGCCCTGGGCATATCACTGAGGTCAAGCTACCAGACCCTGAAACCCTGGGGCTCCCAGGCTGGCCTGAGGGGCCGCTCATCTGGCTGCAATGGCTCGCACGAATCGACGAATACGACTTCAATCAGTTCAACTACCGCGACCTCGGCTCCACGCGCTGGACTCGCTGGAGCTTTGACCTCTTTTCTCTTTCCATCGAGTCACGTTGATGCGCGCCGCCCACCGCTTTCTTTCCACAACGCTCCTCCTCGCCGCCTGCGCCAACAGCGACTTCGAAGAGCAGATCTGCACCCCCAAGAGCGTGGAGTGCAGCGGCACCACGGCCTTGATCTGCGCTGCGGACGGCACGGGCTACACTGTTGACCGTGATTGCGCCAAGAGCGGGGAAATCTGCACCAGCGTTGGTTGTCGTATTTGCGAGCCTGACGCGCAGCAATGTTTTGGTGCTCAGCTGCTGCGCTGCCGAAGGGACGGCTCTGGTTTTCTCCCCGAGCCCGAGTTTGTCTGTGACGCTGAAAAGGGCGAAATTTGTGATCAGGCGCAATGCATCAACGCCTGCCTGCTCGCGGCGGCCAATCGCAGTTATGTAGGCTGCGAGTACTGGCCTGTGGACCTCGACAACGCGGTGGTCTCCTCGGGAAACGCCGCGGCACAGCAGTTCGCCGTGGTGTTGAGCAACGCCTCGCCCCTGCCCGCCAAGGTACGCGTCACCATCAACGCCGCGGGCGTGGGTGAAACCTCAGCTCCGGAGCTCTTCATCGAGCGCGTGGTGGATCCAGAAGCCCTCGAGGTTCTCTTCCTCCCCTCACGTGAAGTAGACGGCTCGCCCCCTGGCGAGTTCAACACGGGCACAGGCACAGCGCTGACGCGTAACGCCTACAAGATCGAGTCGTCGGTGCCACTCATCGCCTACCAATTCAACCCGCTGTCCAACGCAGGGGTCTTCTCCAACGACGCGTCGCTCTTGATCCCCACCGAGGCGCTCACCCTCGACCCCCAATCAGAGACGGGCGCCAGCTACTTGGTGCTGGGCTGGCCTCAAACCTTGGCCACAACCGATGACCCCTTCACTCTGCGAGCCTTCCTCACAGTGGTGGGTACGCGCGACGACACCGAGGTCCGCATTCAGCTCTCCACCGACATCATCGGCGACGGCGACGCGATCCCGGCGATGAAGAAGGGTGAAACGCTGATCATCACCATCAACGCCTATGAGGTGATCAACCTCGAGACGGGCGGCTATGGCGACGACGCGGATTTCACCGGCAGCCGCATCGCCGCCACCAAACCCGTAGCGGTCTACTCCGGCTCTGAAGCCTCGGACGTACCAGACCCTCCAGACCTCACCACCCGGCGCTGCTGCGCCGACCACCTCGAACAGCAGCTCTTTCCCTTGAGCACCCTGGGCCGCACATTCATCGCGCTGACGACGCCTCGCCGCAGCCAGGCGTTGGCTGACGCCGGCGCGCGCATCAAACCTTTGGAGAGTGAGACAGAGTACTTCCGTGTTGTCTCCGCGGGAGAGCTCACCGCCATTACCACCAACCTCCCTCCACCACGAGACCAGCTGCGGGTGGCCGGCGGGGAGTTCATCCGCCTTGAAGCCGACCGTGACTTCACCATCGAGGCCACCGAGGCTGTGATGGTGGGCCAGTTCGTGGCGGGCCAACAAGAGGTGGGCATCCCCTCGTCGCTTCCAGGCGGCGACCCCTCGTTCATTCTCTTGCCGCCGGTAGAGCAGTTCCGCCGCGATTACCTCTTTCTGACGCCCGATAAATACGCCTTCGACTTTGTGCTCATCGCCGCCCCCAAGGGTGCCCAGGTCAAGCTCGACGGGCGCGAGCTGAAGAGCGGCTGTGACGAAAATGAAGGCAAGAAACTCTGTTGCACCGTGTCCGATGTGGGCACGGTAAAAGCAGCGGGCGATAAGCTCGGCACCGAATACCAAGCGATCAAATGCCAGCTCTCCTTTCCAAACATCATCCCGGGGCGCGACCCACCCCATAACCTCGAGCCAGGATCGCAGAATGACGGCGTGCACCGGCTCTCCTCGAGCCTACCCACAGGCCTCGTGGTCTATGGCTTCGACGCCTACGTCTCCTATGGCTACCCAGGCGGCACCGACCTGGCGTTGATCAACATCAAGTAGCCACGGCCTCGGTGGGATCTTTCGAGCGGATTGCCCAAGCTCGCCCAAGATGTTAGCTACCTGCTCATGGCAAGCTATCTCTGCACCAGCTGTGATCACGAGTTCGAGCACGAAGACACAGACCCCCGCTGCCCCCAGTGTTTGCGCCAAAATGGCGTCGAGGCGATGGTGGATGAACGCAACCGACGTCGCAAGGCCGCCGCGAAAAAGCCGCGCCGCGCAATGCTCACCGGCCTCGTCGTCGCGACCCTAGCGCTCATCGTTGGCGGTGTTGTATTGCATCGCAAATCACAACAAGTGCCCCGGAAGGGGCAGCTCGCCATCCTCGACACCGCAACGTTGGCACGCACGCTACGAGCCAGAGGCCTTGTGGACGCTGATATCGTCGACCCCTTTGGCGCAGGAAAGGCCGTCGCGAAGCTCGCAGGAGCCGCCCCCGAAGGCGACGCCAAGGCGCAGGCCCTCGTGCTCGTCTCTCACCTGAGCGCCAAGCTCGCTGCGCTGGAAGGCAACTATCACGGACAGGGACACGAGAGCGTTCGCACCGCCGAGGAGCTCGCCAGCGATCTTCTGAGCAAGGACATCGAGGTCAAGAGCGTCACCAGCTACGAAGCGGCTGTACTGCTGGTTAGCGCCCTACGCCAAGCAGGCCTCTCAGCGCTGCTCTGCGAGGTCTTCGAGCTCGACGCCCCCACCCGCGCCGCCGACGTAGTGGGCAGCCTCGGTCGCTATGCTGTGGCCATCTACGCCAAAGACAAGCTGGGGCATGACCCGCTGATGGTCTTTGACCCCTTGCGCGCCACACGGCTACCAAGCTTCACTGGGGGGTCTGATAACAAGATGACCAGCAAGGCAAAGGAGATCTTCCCGCTGGATGACGCCAGCGCCGCCGCCCACCTGCTCGCCTTGCGCGCCCTAGCCTCTATCCAACGAGATCCGTCATCGCCCAGCCGCGCTTATGAGCTCTCTCAGCTAGCGTTGGGGGCAGCATCGAGTTCCGCCACGCTGCGCGTGGCCCGCGCCCAAGTGCTCGCTCAGGCCGCTGGCGCCGCGGGCGTGAATGATGCCACTGAAGAGCTGCGCAAGGCCGTCGCCCTGCGCGCTGACGCGCCCCGGCGTGTAGCCCTCAGCCAGCTGCTGATGGTGCAAGGCGACGTCAAGCGGGCTGAACAAGCGTTGCTGACGGCGCTGAAGAGCGACCCAACGTTTTGGCCAGCCCACCAGACCCTTGCCAGCCTCTACTGGATGCAAGGCAACACTGAAGGGGGCCGAAAACACCTCGCCCTCGCCTTCAAGGCCGCGCCCAACGAACCTTCGGTGATGGCCCTCAAGGCCTCGGCGTTGCTCACGGAGGGAGACGGAGAGGAGGCCGTGAAGCTCTTTGAGCGAGCGGTCAAGGTGCGACCCAACGAGCAGAACCTTCTTCAGTTCTATGTGGCGCTGCTCAAGGAGGTCGAGGAAGAACGCGCCAAGAAGGTGAAGAAGCAGCTCTTCACCATCACCCGCGACCGCAAGCGCCTCGAGACCATCTTGAAGCGCATCGATGACGCCGCTGGGGTCTTCGATGACGACGATGATGATGATGATGACGCGCCGAGCAGCGCACCCAGCTCACAACCCACACTGCCTCCAGGCGGCGGGTTCAAGCTGCCCGATATCAAGCTCGCACCGCCACAGGGTCTTCCCGGTGGGGGTGGTCTTGGTGGGGGTGGTCTTGGTGGGGGTGGTCTTGGCGGGAGCAGCCTTGGTGGGGATGGGCTGCCCACCACGCCGGGAAAACCTCTCAAGCTACCCGACGTGAAGCTCGGCCAGTAGCTCTGGGTAGAGCGCCTTCACCCCCTGTGATCAGCCCCCAGTACGCTTCCTCTCGGGGTGGCAGGCGATGTCCCTTACGCCTCACAAAATCAGCCAGTTCCTCCTGGGAGTAGCGCTCCCGGAGCCAACACATCGCCGCCCAGGTGCCACGACCCATCACACGCTCCATCACATAGTCACGATGT
>JAFCZD010000060.1 GCA_019314525.1 Deltaproteobacteria bacterium | reverse complement strand
TATTCACGCTCAAGCGCCTGGTGAGTGCACAGGCGGGGCATGTGGCGCCCCTGATACCACCGGTGGCGGTGGTGGCGGTTGCGGCTGCGGTGGTGGTTCGGTTCTCGTCAGCAACACCGATTTCGGTGACACCTACCAGTTTGCAGACGACTACGACAACGATGGCGTGGAAGACGATGTCGACAGCTGCCCCTTCGTGACGAACCTTGGCCAAGAAGACGCCGATGGCGATGGCGTAGGCGACTCGTGTGATGTGTGCCCCACCGCCAGTGACCCTGCGCAGATAGACACCGATGGTGACGGTCAAGGTGACGCCTGCGACATGGACGATGACAACGACGGCCTTGATGACGCCGACGATAACTGCTCTACAGTCGCCAACCCCGTGCAGAACAACACCGACGGCGATCTCGAGGGAGATGCGTGTGATGGCGATGATGACAATGATGGCGTGATAGATATCGACGACAATTGTCCACGCATCGCAAACCCCGACCAGCTCGACTCGGCGCCCAACATCTATGGGGACGCCTGTGACGACGATTTGGATCAGGACAATATCCTCGACGCCAAGGATAACTGTCCTGCCGCGGCCAACAAGGATCAGTTGGATGTGGACCTCGATGGGCTAGGCGATGCGTGTGACTCCGACCTCGATGGCGACAACGTGCACAACGTGAAGGACAACTGCCCCAACGTAGCCAATGCGCTGCAAATCGATGCAGACCACGACGGTCGTGGTGACCTCTGTGATCAGCGTTTTTGCTACGTGGTCGGGGGCGATCAGGAGAATTGCCTTGATCCCACCACGCCCTTTCAGATGTTCGCGCCCAATATGGCCACTCGCACAGGTGAGCCAGCCCGCCTGCGAATCTTCGCCAACCGCTCAAACGTGGCGATTCGCTATACATGGGTCGTGGCCAAGCATCCAAACGGCTCCGTGGCCACTGTGGAGAACCCACGCGGCACCGTACGCACCTCCAGCCCTTACGAGTATTTTTACTTGAAGGACAACGTGGCGCGTTTCAAGGCCGATGAACCTGGAACCTATCAAATTCGTCTCACGGGTGAGTTGGCCTTCCCCGATACCGTGAACGAGAACTTTCAGCGCAAACACAGCTATGTGATGACGGTGACGGCGGAAGGCGAGAGCCGCGGGGGTTGTGCAGTAGGGGGCGGCAACTTCACGGTATCTAGCGCTTTGTTGCTTGGCCTTGCCCTCTTGATCGCGAGGCGTCGCCGTCGCTGATAGGTTGCACTCATAACCTCCTCCCAGCCATCAGGGCCGCGTCAATGACGACGCGGCCCTTCTACTTTCGACAACTTCAGTTGACAGTGGGGGCGCTTTGCTGCGCAACTCGTCTCGTAAAAGCCCGCGCAGGGAGCCCTCGGCGGAAGAGAAACACATAGATGGCGATTTTTGACCTTCAACATCTCGGATGGGGCCCCTTTTTCGAGGAGCAGTGCCCCATGTTGCCCGACGCAAGGCTCACTGTGGCTCGTATCGCGGCGGCACATCGTGGTCGCTACGAACTGTGGAGTGCCAAGGGGAGCCGTATGGGGCGCCGCACAGGCCGACTGCGCTACGCCGCAAGCGAAATCATCTATGACCCAGACGCCAAAGGGACGCCTGCTGTGGGCGATTGGGTGGGGGCTCGCTGGCCAGAGAATCCCGATGAGCTTGCGAGCGTTGAGCATCTCTTCACACGGCGTACAGCCTTCTTACGACGAGCCGCAGGCTTTCGTTCTGTGCCCCAGGTGGTGGCGGCCAATATCAACACCGTCTTTGTCGTGTGTGGTCTCGATGGCGATTTCAACGAACGCCGGATTGAGCGCTACTTGACGCAGCTCGCCGAGAGTGGCGCGGAGCCTGTGCTGGTCTTGACGAAGGCGGATTTGGCCGCTGATGCAGAGGAACGTGCCGCAGCGCAGCGTGAGAAGTTGGGGCGGGCCGTCTATCTCACGATCTTGAAACCTGGCGCTGAGGGCGCTGGTGGTGAGGGCATCGAGAGCCTGCGGGCTTATACGCGGATTGGGCATACGGTGGCCTTCGTGGGCTCTTCGGGGGCGGGCAAGTCGTCCTTGGTGAACGCCCTTGTGGGGCGAGACGTGCAGGCTGTGGGGGAAGTGCGGGCAAGTGACGACCACGGACGCCATACCACGGTTCATCGTCAACTGGTGGAGCTTGCTGGTGGAGGGCTCTTGCTCGACAACCCAGGGATTCGTGAGATTCAGCTCTGGGGCGAGCATGATGGTGTCGATGAGACCTTCGAGGATATCGCCAAGCTCGCGGGCGGGTGCCGCTTCCGTGACTGTCAGCATGCAGACGAGCCTGACTGCGCTGTGCTCGCCGCGGTAGAGGACGGCACGCTCACCAAAGAGCGGATAGAGCACTACAAGGCGCTCCTAGCAGAGCAGGAGCGGCAGGCCAAGCGACGCGATGAGTACGCTCGGCTGCACAGCCACCGTGTTGCCCAGCGCAAGCGTTCGGGCAAACGGAAGAAACGCTGATTGTCCTCGTCTTCGTGTAGTTCACTCTCGTGACTCTTTTCCTAGACCCACCGTCACCACTCCTTCAACTTTCGTGGGCTTCTGCTCGCGCATCATGACCCACACACCACGCATGGATTTTTCTCCGAGCTTGCGCTGGTAGTCGAGGCCGCCTTGCACAACATATTGGTAGCGGCCCAACCGGTGCGATTTGCGGTCGGTGCGCGTCCGCAGCACACGTGATCGAGCGTCTAGCGGGAGGCCGCGCATATTGGTGCGAAAAATCGGGGTGTAACGCCAGTAGTCTTCGGCGTTGGAGAGGTAGAGCACACGTACAGTAACCTTGAGGGCCTTGGCCGCTGCGCCAATGCCACGCAGCCCCTGCTCTTTGAGCAGATCGGCTGCCATCACCCGCACACGTCCGCTGCGGACCAGCATTCGAATATGGGCGTACCCCTTTGTGTCGTGGAGCCAGTGGAAGGGCTGTTTTTTCTCCATGCGCATCACGCGTCTGAAGTGCGTTCGCATGGTTCGACGCACGCCACGATAGGTGCTCTTTAGCTCTTTCACATGCTCAGCAGCGGCTTCTTGGGCGATGAGGGCGAGCACACCTTCACGGGCAGGTTGCTCCCAGCGTGCGAGGAAGTCTGCGGGAGTGGGGGAGCGCGCGATCAAGAAGACATGGAGGCGGTCGAGGGCTACCACGCGGGGATCATAGTCCACCATCCAAGCCAGCTCGGAGCGAGCCGCCGCGACGAAAGAGAGGCCTTGGTCGGCGCCAACGCCCACGTAGCCACCCCTGAGGCCGCGGATGTAGGGCATCCAGACGTGGTGATGCCACTCATTGGTGTGCAGATGGGAATAGGGGTCGCGGCAGTAACGTGTAGCTGCGTTGGTTGTGCCTTCACAGGGGGGCTTGTTGAGTGCATCCACGGGAGAGCCGACAAAGACCTTCTCTTCCGCCGGTGTCAGCCGCGCCATCTCGGCGAGGGCGCTCGGCCCCCAGATGATTCCAACGAGCATGGCCACGAGGAGCGTGACACGACGTTTAGACCTCATCATCCCTCCCATCAGCCCTAAGCTAGCTGAGGGAGAGCAGTCGCGCAAAGCATCAAAGCCAATAGCGCTGGTGGTACAACGAAAATCGCGCCATGCTGCTCCGCTGTTTCCGCCGACGACGTCTTGGCCGTGTGGCCAGCGAAGGAAGAGACTCATGAGCAAAGACCAGCCCACGATTGAAGTGCATGAAGACACGACCCCGCTTATCGCCGAGAGCGCCTTTGTCCATGAGAGCGCCGTCCTCATCGGTGATGTGCAGCTCGCTGGCGATGTCAGCGTTTGGCCCCACGTAACGTTGCGCGGCGACGAGGGGAAAATTCGCATTGGTGAGGGGACCAACGTGCAGGACGGCACCACGGTTCACATGACGGGGGGGCTCTCACATACCCTCGTGGGCGCACATGTGACGGTGGGGCATCACTGTGTTCTCCATGGCTGCCGAGTTGGAGATGGTGCCTTGTTGGGCATGGGGTCCATCATCCTCGACAACGCAGTCATCGGTGAGGGCGCGCTCATCGGGGCGGGGTCTTTGGTGACGCAGAACAAGGAAATTCCGGCCCATTGCCTCGCTTTTGGCAACCCCGCCAAGGTGATCCGTGAGCTGACGCCGAGCGAACGTGAAGACCTCGCCGAGAGCTGGCGCCACTACGTCGAGCAAGCTCAGCGCTACCGGGCGCGTCGGGGAGCTGGGGAGTAGGTCATGGAGTTCTTGTTCACCACTGGGTCGGGCATGGAGGAGGTGCTCCAAGAGGAACTCTCGGGGCTAGGCGCTGGCGAGCTCATCGAGGGGCGTCGTGGGAGCCTGCGTTACACGGGCGATCTGGCCTTCGGCTATCGGGCTTGCCTCTGGTCGCGCATCGTCAACCGCGTGGTGCTCGTGCTCTCACGCACCGAAGAGGTGCAGGATGGTGACGCCCTCTATGAGGCTGTCACTGCGCTGCCTTGGCACCAACACCTCTCTGCCAAAGAGACCCTGGCCGTGCATTTCTCAGGTACGGGGCCCGCTGTGGGTAGCGAGCGCTTTGGCGCACAGCGCGTCAAAGACGGCATCGTCGATGAGCTACGCCGCGTCTCTGGGGAGCGCCCTAATGTTGACCGCGACGACCCCGACGTCTCGATCTACGCTGGCCTTTCGGCAGCAGGGCTAGTGGTGGGCATCGACCTGGGCGGCGGGAGCCTTCACCGCCGCGGCTATCGCGGAAAGGGGCGCGCGCCGCTGAAGGAAAACCTGGCCGCAGCGCTGCTGGCGATGGCGCATTGGAGGGCACCTTTGGAGCCGGGCCAGGCCTTCTGTGACCCCATGTGTGGTACGGGAACGCTCGCCATCGAGGCGGCTCTTGTGGCCGCGGATGTGGCGCCCGGGCTCTTACACGCTCGTTTTGGTTTCGAGCGTTGGCTTGGTCACAACGCAGAACTCTGGCGGTCCATTCGTGACGACGCTGTGGCGCGTGATCGCCGCCAAGAGGTGGCAGCTCGCGCCATAGCCGCGAGCGATATCGACCCGCGAGCTGTGGCTGTCGCTCGGCGAGCAGCGGGTGAAGCCGGCGTGCAGAACTGGATTGATTTTCGAGAGCAGGAGGTGGCAGACGCGAGCCCACCTGCAGGATCTAAGGGCGGGGTCTTGGTAGTGAACCCACCTTATGGCGAGCGTATGGGCGAGATCGCTCCCCTTGAGCGGGTCTACATGGACCTTGGTGACAGCCTCAAGGCGCGCTTCGACGGTTGGACAGCCTATGTGCTCAGTGGAGAGCCGCAGCTTAGCCGGGCCATTGGGCTGAAGGCCCACCGTAAGCGACCCGTCTACAATGGACCCATCGCGTGCCGGTTGCTGGAGTATCCCGTGAAGGGAACGACGGGGGATAGAAAGAAGGCCCAGCAGGAGGCCAAGCCAGCTGAGCGCTTGAGGCGCATACTTCGCACCCAACACGCAGAGATGTTCGCCAACCGCTTGGCGAAGAACAAGAAGAAGATCGAGCGATGGGCACGTCGCGAGGAGGTGAGCTGCTATCGCCTCTACGATGCAGATCTCCCTGAGTTCGCCGTGGCGGTGGACCGCTATGACGATGAGTTGGTGGTGCAAGAGTACGCGCCCCCCACCACTGTTGAAGCCAAGAACGCCGACGATCGCCTCCACGACGCGCTGGTGTTGGCGCCGGAGGTGTTGGGCATCGACCCGCAGAAGGTGCACCTCAAGGTGCGTCGGAGGCAGGAGGGCGACAAACAGTACGAGCGCGAGGGCGCTTCTCACGAGTACAAACAAATCGTCGAAGCGGGGCATTGGTTCTGGGTCAACCTGCGTGACTATTTGGACACGGGGCTCTTTTTGGACCATCGCCGTACTCGCGCGATGGTCGAGGAGATGGCCGCGGGCAAGGATTTCCTCAATCTCTTTTGCTACACCGGGAGCGTCTCGGTCTATGCCGCTCGCGGCGGCGCGCGCAGCACCACCAGCGTCGACCTCTCGCGTACCTATCTCGAGTGGGCGGAGCGCAACTTCAAGCTCAACGGCATGAGCGGGAACCACGAGCTCTTACGTGAGGACGTCATGTCTTGGGTGAGGCGGACGCAGCAGCGCTATGGGCTGATTTTTTGTGATCCGCCCACGTTCTCCAACTCCAAGCGTATGGAGGCGACCCTCGATATCCAACGGGATCACGTGGAGCTGATCAAGAGCTGCCTGGCGTTGCTAGAGACTGACGGCACCCTGATCTTCTCGACGAATAGGCGCCGCTTCAAGCTGGATGAAGACGCCCTCGAGGGGGTTCAGGTGGAGGAGAGCACCCAACGCACGCGGTCGCTGGATTTCGAGCGGAGCCGCGGTGCGCATCGCTCGTGGATTATTCGCCGGTAGGTGGTGCGGTGGGCTCCTCAGCTACCCTTGACGCGCGACAGCTACCTTTTCTTCGCCTTCACCGCCTTGGCGAAGGTGTGGCGCAAGTAGATCGGGAACTCGAACTTATCCGCCACCTGTAGATATAGGGTGATGGACCAGCGATCCTTCAGCAGCGCTCGCCCCTTGCGCAGCGCTGAGGCGCTGAGGGCGAGCTGCAGGTCGAGCTTCTGGCGGCGCTTCTTCCCACTTGGGATAGCCAAGGGCGCAAGCTTGGACGTGGCCACCAGCGTCTCTTCGTGTGTGACCTCAAGGCGGTTTTTTTCGATGGAGACATCAAAGGCCGTGGGGTTTTCGATCTCGAGTTCAAAGGAGACGCCGAGAGAAACCTTCCCCCGCAGCAGCGCACCCAAAGACGGTCGCTGGAAGCTCAGTGTCGAGGGCACAACGTCGTAGTTGCATTTGAGGATCTGGCTCTTGTGGTGCAACGAGCGGCCCACGGAGCTGAAGGTGTAGGCGTTGGCGGCAAAGAGCGCCAAGAGCAACGCCCAAGCGAGCAGGCGTGTGAGCAGGGCGCTCGCGGGTGTTGTCTTCCCCGCGTCGAGCAGCTTGGAGGCGACCCAGGTCCCCGCGAGCACCGCCCAAACGATGGAGATCAGGTTGGCGCCAAAGAGGATGCTGATGCCCTGTTGTAAAGAGAGCGCTGGGTGCCCTTTGACGTAGAAGCCGGCTAGCACTGCGGGCGCCGCGAGGAGGGCGCCGAAGCCAAGAAGGATCACAGGTTGCCGCAGGAGGAGCTTGAGGATCTGGCCGTAGCGCACGCGGTGGCGTTGTAAGAGGGGAGCGATGAAGTCGATGGAGAAGGTCATCACCAAAAAGAGGAAGCTCAGGGCGATAGCGAGGGTCTTGCGGGTGGGGTCAGGGTGATAGCCGATCCAGAAGATGGTGCCCTGGGCGGTGACATAGAGCAGCAGCAGCTTGAACTCTTCGTAGGCCTGAAACCAGAGGGGGAACTCTTCGGCGTCGGCGCTCGTGAGCTGGCCTTCGGCTTCGAATGTGGCGGAGAGCTTCTCTTTGAGGGGGAAGAGCAGGATCGAGATCAGCACCATCGTGCCCGAGACGACGGCGTTGATGAGCACCGCCTTGGCTTGGCTGGCGAGGAGGTGATCGATGAGCAGGCCCGCAGCGAAGCGCCAGGATTCGGGGAGCAGGTAGGCGGCGAGGAGCTGCTGGATGGCGCCCTTGTGCCGGATTAGCAGCCAAGCGAGGGCGAAGAGGACGGTGCCCGCGGCGAGGGTGTAGAGCAGGGTGAGCACTAAGCCGCGGCGCCGCAAGCGAAGGGGCGCGAAGGGAGCCGCGAGCACGGCGGCGATCTGTTCGAGCATGGGCATCAAGGGGGATGATTGCTGATGCGGAGGACGCGGTAAAGGGCTGGACACCGCATCGGCTCTGGCTCAGCGCAGCCCGATCACCCGCACGCGATCCAATACCGTGGGCTCGATGCCTCCACGAGAGACGAGGGAGGCCCGGAAGAAGAACATGCCGTTTGCCTCCCGTGACAAAAAGGGAGTGATGTCGCGAAAGAGATCCTCAGCAGCGTTGGCGTCGGTGGCGCTCGTCGCGAGGGTCCACGACCCCCCATTATTGTAGAACCAATCCACGCCGTTGTCAGAGAGTTGGTAGAGAATCAGGCCGCTGCTGGAAGGGCCAACAACCTCCTCCAACGCCGAGACCTCGGTGAAGGGGACACCCACACTATTGGAAAGGGTGGGCCCAGCAGCGTCGAAGTGCGCTGGGAGCAACTCCACTGTGCTCAAGCGAGGCAGGTCCGTGTCTGTGGGGCTGTCGAGGAGCACCCGGTACTGCAGGTAGCGACCCTGAAGCTGCCCTTTGAGATCAACACGGGCGGGCGATCCGCTCATACGCTGAAGCTCAGAGTAGTAAGAGGTACCATCACCCCTTGGTCCGCTGAAGGGCGTGTTCGGGCACGACGCATCGGCGCAGGTGCGCACTTGTATCCGTAGCTGGCGCGCTCCGCGCAGGTAGATCTTCTCCACTTCGGTCGCCGCGAGCCCCCGCGACCAAATGGCGATCTCGTCGAGGTCGCCATTGAAGTCGCGTCCAATGAAGAGCGGCAGCGCTGCGTCGCTTAGGTGGCCCGTGGTGGTTGGGCACGTTCCAGAGGCGATGGAGTAGTTGGTTGTCTCTTTGCCGTTGAGGAAGAGCCGGAAGCCCCCAGGGCCCGTGCCACCAGACCAGGTGACAGCAAAGTGAAACCACTCGCCTAGAGGCGGCAGGTCGGTGGTGTATTTGCGCATATTACCCATGCCGCAGACCATGGCAAAGCCGATGTCAGCCGTTGCCGCGCGGATATCCAGCCACCATCCCCGGCTGCCGTTGTTGTCGCATTTGTAGAGGATCGTGCCGTTGGAGGTATCCCAGCGCCGGATCCACGCCGCCCATGTTCCGGTGGCTCCATCGCCAACTGTGAAGTCATCCACGTTGGTGCCAGCAGGGATGGTGCCGAGGTCGTCGATGCCATCGAAGTGAATGCCGCCAGCCAGCGTGCCAGTGGCCCCCTTGTTTTCCCCGTCTCCAGTCGTGAGCGTGCCATGGGCTTGGGATCCAGAGGTGTCCATAAAGGTCGCGCCCTCGCCAAGCGCCACCCCTTCATCGAGGTGCAAGAGCAACACGTTGGTTGACATGTCCATGTTGTCGCTGCTGTAGGCGGTTTCGACCGCAGCGTTGTCAGGAAGATTCTTTAGATAGGGGCCCGCTGGATCCCACGCTAAGGCGGACCAACTGACGCTGGCGCCAGCGTCCATTATCCTGGATTCGAAGACACCGCTCATAGCTGCAGTCGCAAGGGTCAGAGCATCCGTCGTTGGGTCCCAGAGGGTGGATTGGTGTACACCGCCGCCAAACCCTGTCGCTGAATTGTCGTCGTCGAGTTGGTCGGGAGAGAGCAGCTGGGCCATGCCGTTGGCGATGGATAGCTTCTTGGACTCAAAGAGGTAGTTGGCCGGGGTGTTGAACTCCCAGATCTCTTCCAGAGGGGGACCGGGCTGATCGATGAACATCAGCATGTCCATAGAATGCCCGAGATCCGCGCATCCACCGTCTGTGCAGGGCTCAATGGAAAAACCGATGCGTGTGCACCCGAGGAGCAATATCGTAGCGCCGAGAGTGAGGACGACTCGGGCGCGATGCCCATGGAGGGTCACTTTGAAATAACCGTGCATCTGCAGACAATGATAACAAATCCGCTCAATTGGTGCCCATTCGGCGTTTCCCGGTCGCGTCAGCGGGGGGAAGTCTGCTATACGCGCCTTGAAGCGACGAGTGAGGAACGTTATGAGCGAGCTATTGCCAAAAGGCACATCTGCACTGCTCGATGAGGCCACCAAACGTAACGATATCGGCCTCGAATACGAGGATATTTGGGGCAAGACCCATCGTATTTCTACGAGCACCCGCCGCAACCTTCTGGGAGCCATGGGGATCCCGGCCCACAGCGAGCTGGGCCTCTCCGTCGCCTTGGCCGAGGCGCAGAGTCGGCGTTGCCGGCGCGTCTTGCCACCAGTGTTGGTGGTGCGGCAGGGTGGCGCGATTCGTGTGGAGTTGACGCTCCCTGAGGGCAACGAGGCGCGCGTGTTCTCCTGGGCCGTGCTCGAAGAAGACGGGGCTCTGCACGATGGCAGGCTTGTACCAGGCGAGTTGAAGAAGCTCGGGGTCACTGAGCAAGGGGACGAGTCGTTTGTTCGTTATGGCTTGGAGATCCCTGTCTCTTTGCCTTTGGGCTATCATCGACTGGCTATCGAACCTGCAGATGGCTCGCCAACGATGACCGCGGGCATGGCGCTCATCTGCACTCCACCTCGCTGTTATCGACCCGGAGCGCTGCGCGAGGGTCGGCGCGTCTGGGGCACGGCGATCCAGCTTTACGCGCTTCGCTCGGCGCGAAATTGGGGCATCGGCGATTTCAGCGACCTGGCTGACATGGTGCAACTCTGCGCAGAGTTGGGTGCCGCGGTGGTGGGGCTCAACCCCCTCCACGCGATGTTTCCGCACAACCCATGGCACTGCAGCCCCTACAGCCCCTCCTCCCGGCTCTTTCTCAATACGGTCTACATTGACGTGGAAGCTGTCCCGGAGTTTGCCCTGAGCCGTGAGGCGCGGGAGATCCTCGGATCGGACGAGTTTCAGCAACGCCTCGCCACGGCTCGTGCGCGGGAAATCATTGAGTATGGAGAGGTGGGCTCGCTGAAGCGCTGGATGCTCGAGGCGCTCTACCGGGAGTTTCAAGCGCGTCACATCAAACAAGGAAGCAAGCGAGCCGAGGCGTTTCATGCCTTCGTGGAGCAACAAGGCGAGGCCCTGCGGCTCCACGCGCTCTTCGAGGCGCTGCAAGAGCACTTTCATACCAAAGACCATGAGATTTGGGGCTGGCAGGTTTGGCCTGAAGACTATCGAGATCCACGCTCGGAGGCGGCGCTGGCGTTTGCAGTGGACCACGAGGAGCGCGTGCAGTTCTTTCAATACCTGCAGTGGGTAGCCGACGAGCAGCTTTCGCGTGCATCTGCCTTAGCCGCGGATCTGGGCCTCGGCATTGGCCTCTACACCGATCTCGCTGTGAGCGTTGATCGTGCAGGTGCTGAGGTGTGGGGTAATCAGCAGGTCTTCGCCGACACCGCCGCGGCAGGCGCGCCCCCTGACGCCCTCGCGCCCCAAGGGCAGAATTGGGGTTTGCCCCCCATGATCCCTCAACGCTTGCGAGATGCTGAATATGCGCCTTTCGTAGCAGTGTTGCGCGCCAATATGCGTCACGCTGGTGCCCTGCGCATCGATCATGTGATGGGCCTGTTGCGTCTGTATTGGGTGGCACAGGGACGGTCTGCTGCCGAGGGCGGGTATGTCCACTACCCCTTTGAAGATCTCGTGGCGCTGGTGGCACTTGAGAGCCACCGTAATGGCTGTCTCGTGATCGGCGAGGACCTTGGCACCGTCCCCCAGGAGATTCGACGCACCTTGCGGCAATGGGGCGTGCTCTCTTATCGCCTGATGCCCTTTGAATACGACAAAAAGGGTGCGCTCACGGCCCCTGAGGATTATCCGCGTCAGGCCTTGGTGGCCGCGAGCACTCACGATCTTCCCCCTGTGGCGGGCATGTGGAGTGGGCGCGATATCGATTGGCGTTGCGACCTCGGGATCTTCGTTGGCAAGGAGCGCGAAGACCGTGAGCGCGCAAACCGCGCCAAAGAGAGGGGGGCTTTCCTCTCGGCGCTGCAAAAAGCGGGATTGCTGGATGAGGGGGATCTTCCAGACGTGAGAGCCGAAGATGCGCCAACGGAGGCGCTGCTCCTGGCTGTTCAGCGCTATCTCGCGGCCACCCCTGCGCAGTTGATGATGGTTCAGTGGGAAGATATCCTTGGCGTACAAGAGCAGGTGAATCTTCCTGGAACGACGGATGAGCACCCCAACTGGAAGCGCAGGCTTCCTCTGAACGTGGAAGAGTTGAAGAGAAGCCCTCTTTTACGACAACTGGCGGGGGAGCTCTCTTCTCGTCCGCCAGCTCCCCGTCGGACGAAAGAGAAGTCCACACGGTTGCGTCGCAGGCGCAGGGCGAAGGCTTCAGGCTAGCGATCTCAGTTCTAAGACACACCGCCGGGGTTTGACCCGGCTGGTGGCACCTTGTCTTCAGTTTAGTTTCATTCTCGGAGACCTAGAGTTCCTGGCTGGACACTATACCTGGGGTCTCAGAGACCATTCTTCCCACATGTTGTGCATATCTTCCGTTGTGGCTTGAACCTTGCAATGGTCGAGCGCATGAGGTCGCTTGGAACCCTTCTTACTTCAGTCCTCGTGCTTGGATTTGTAACCACAAGCGTGGCGAAGCACGGGGAGGCATCAGCAAACGCCGATCGGGCCAGCGTCAAACCTATGAGGTCTCCCATCGGAGACCGACTTCATTTCGACCGTCTCTCGCATCTGCTGGGCCCTAAGGTCCTGAGTCTTCCCCAATACACGAAACTCCTTGATCTTGGCTATACAGAGCGGGAGATCCTGCGTACCGCCCACTATGAACCTCATTTGCTGGGAGTCTTCTCCAGGGCAAAACTTCCATTCGTGGAAGTTTATCGGGGGGTAGGCGTCTTTCCCAAGAAGAGGCGCCTTGACGCCAAGGCGAATAGGTACTTTTCACCAAGCTATTCTGTAGCTGCAAAGTATGCCAAGCCGTGCTCGCCAAAAGACGGCCTTCTCTTTTCCATGCGCGTTCCCAGAGACCTCCATAGACCAGGGTCCAATAGGCATTTTATGAGCAGCGAATTCACCTTTGAAATAGATGATATGCGCGCCATTATCGACCAAGTGCACCTGCTACACTATCAGGGGAAAAAGACGCTGCAGAGCGTCCACCGGATCCTCGCCGAAGACATGTTGGGCCCCCATGGTCTGAAGAACAGCCAGCCAAGAAATTGCCTCGACTTTCAAATGCTAAATGTCGACCTCGACCTATTAGCGATCAACGCTAAATCAGACAAGGCAGGCCCAATATTCAAAGCCATAGAAGACGCACGAATAAACGGCACCCCCCTTTTTGATGCAAAAAGATTTAACATTGGCATGGCTTGGGATGTTAGATCTCGCAAGGAATACACAGGTAAACCACTGAAGGTCCTGACAAAAGACGGTCAAATGATAGAAGGGACTCTTCAGCCTTTTCGTAGCGATATGTTCTTTGAGGTCAAGACTGCAAAAGGGGAAGTGAAATCGATCCAAGCTCCAGCTTTTGAAACTATCTGGTATATGAAATAGTACAGATCTGGGCCACTAGGGCCAAAGCGCATAGATGCGGAAGCGAACGAGGTTCTTGGCGCGTTGGCTCGCCATGCTCGGGTGGTCAGCCAGCCTTCGGCGAAGCGCTTGTCGGTCCATCGCGGCTGGGCCAAAGGCAACGATCGCGTTTTCCGATTGAGGGGAGGAGAAGCGGAAGGCCCCGCTGAAGCGCCGCCGTAACGCAGGTCCCACCTTCTGCAGAGCGTGAGTCATGGATTCCCGGTCAGGGAGGTTAATGGTCAAGATCCCATGGCGGGTGAGGGGACGCAGGAGCGCGTTGAGCCATGGCTGGTCAAGATCGATGGCTCGCATGGGATCACCGTCTTTTTGTCCGAAGAGGTCATCGATGATCAAATCGAAGTCGGGCCCATCATAGTTTTCCAGCCAATGCGCTGCCTCAGCGGAGCGCAGTTGCACCCCAGCGACTTCTTGGAGGCCAAAATAGCGCCGCGCGAGCTCGATGCGCAGCTCATCGAGTTCCACACCCACCAGCAGCGAGGGTTGAATGAAACGCCGCAGCAAGTGGATCGCCGCACCACCTCCTACGCCGAGCAGCAGCACTCGGCGCGTTTTCTCAGGCGGCAGGAGCAGCGCTGAAAGGCCGAGGGGGTCCCAAATATCCCCCGTCAGTGGCATGGCGGGGTTGTGCTGGGTGTGCAGGACGCCATCAACATAGAGGCGGCGGGTACGCCCCGCGGAGCGCACCTCAACATGTTCTCCCCTGACCATTCGCTGAAAGATCACGGCCATGTCAGGTCATACCGCGTTGTGGGCGCACGATCGAGCACCGAAGGGCTTGCGCTCGCATCTCAGGTGTGGCCATATGCCTTCGCCTAAAACACGTGAGGTTGACCTATGACACGAATTCCTTTGCTTCTTTCTGCTTTTGCTCTTCTCTTTTCAGGGTGCGCGCAGGCGCCGAAGAGCGACAAGAAGCCAACCGCCAAGAAACCCGCCACGACCGTTAAAGCGAAGGCCGATCCCAAGGCCAAGGTCGTCAAGAAGCCAACCAAGCCCAAGGCACCACCGCGGCCGACGAAGATCGTGCCTCGGCCTGCTCAGGGGCCAGAGTTTGCTGGCTCGCATATTCTCATCGCCTACAAGGGCGCACAGCGCGCCAAAAAAGACATCACCCGCACCAAGGAAGAGGCGCTGAAGCTCGCCAAGAAAGTCCTGGCCCAGGCGAAAAAGGCCCCCAAGCGCTTCGCTGCCCTGGCCAAAAAGCACTCCAATGGCCCCTCGGCGACCAAAGGTGGGAGCCTTGGTGTTTGGCGCAAGGGCCGGATGGTGCCCGCCTTCGACAAGGCCATCGCCGCCTTGAAAGAGGGAGAGATTGCCGCTGAGCCTGTGGAGACGCCTTTTGGCTACCACATCATGATCCGTAACGCTCTGGCGCCGATGATGACGGGCGCGACTTTGTTGGTGTCCTACAAAGGCGCACGTCGCGCCAAGCCCACGGTGACGCGCACCAAGGACGAGGCGAAAAAGATCGTCGAGGGGCTCGCCAAGGAGCTGAAGAAGGATCCCACGGCGTTTGCGAAGCTCGCCACTGAAAAGTCCGAAGGCCCGGGCGCCAAACGGGGTGGCCTGATGCGTTCCTGGCGTCAGGGAGCGGGCATGCCCGACTTCGAAAAGGTGCTCTTGCGCCTCAAAATTGGTCAGGTCTCGGGGGCTGAGGAGTCACCTTGGGGTTTCCATGTCTTCAAGCGCTTGGCCATCCCACCGAACTACGCTGGCTCGCATATCCTCATCGCCTACAAAGGCGCTCAGCGCGCCCGGCCCCATATCACGCGCAGCAAAGAAGAGGCGCTGAAGCTGGCCAAAGACCTTGCAGCGCAGGCCGCCAAGAGCCCCACTGAGTTTCCCCAACTGGCGCTGAAGAACTCCGATGGTCCTACCGCCCGTTATGGTGGCGACCTCGGTGTTTGGCCCAAGGGGCAGATGGTGCCCGTCTTTGACGTAACCGTCGAAAAATTGAAGGTGGGTGAGATCACAGCGGAGCCCGTAGAAAGCCCCTTCGGATATCACGTGATCAAGCGCAATGCCTTGCCGGCGTCGCCCGCTGAGGGCAAATAGCGTTTCGCTTCTTTTGGTTCGCGACCGATGCCGCGAACGTTTAGACTCTCGGTATGGCTTCTCGCTTCGCCTTGCTATTCCTCATAGTACTTGCTGCATGCGCTGACGAGGCGCTCGTTCATCAGGACGCCGCTCGAGATACCACCTTCAGCGATTTGCAGCGCCTTGAGGCTTCCCCCGATGCCCTGTCGCTCGATCTGCGACCCACTCACGCGGATCGCTGCGGAGGTGGGCCTTTGCTGGACTTGCAGGCAGGGCCCTTGGCGGTAGAGGGTGATACGAGCAGCATGAGCAACGAATATGGTGGCTCGATTCGTTGCGGGGGGGGAGAAGGCCTGGTGGGTCCCCAACTCTACTACAGTCTTCAACTCGAGGCGGGGCGTGCCTACCGTTTGAAGCTCGAGCCCAGCTTCGACGCCTCGGTCTATCTCTTCTCTTCTTGCAACATCGACGTGATCAACGCTGACTGCAGCCAGGACGACGGCGCTGGCGCGAGGCTGCCCATGGTCAGGGCAGGGGAGGTGGGCACGCTCGTCTTTTGGCCGGATGCATCGGGCTTCTACGAGGTCGCCGTGGACAGCCTTGATGCCGCGCTTTCAGGGAGCTTTGTACTCACGGTGGAAGCCTTCGAGGCGGCCGCCGAGAGCCGCTGTGAGCAGGCCCGTGACGTGGTCTTGGAGCCCGACGGCGTTGGCGCTGTGATTCATGGCGTGACCCTTGGTGGTGCGGATGAGTTTGAAGGAGCCGTGGGTTGTAAGACGGGTCTGGCCTTCGCCGGTGCCCAGAGCTACTTCTCCATCGAGCTTCAAGGGGGGAAGAGCTATCGTCTGCAGCTTGAAGCCGATTTTTCGGCGGCGCTCTACGCGTTCTCCGCGGCGGCGAATTGCAACGCAGAGAATATTCAGCTCGACTGTGGTGGCATCGGGGGCACGGTGCTGCTGCCCACCGCGGCCCAGAATACCATGATGACCACGGCGACGCGTTTCACCCCATCAACGTCTGGACGCTATGTGCTCGCCGTAGACAGCCTCACGGCGCGCCAAGCGGGTGAGTTCACCCTGCGCATGACGCCAGAAGCACCCACGCAGAACGAGGTGTGCACGGCAGCGCAGCCGCTCTCTCTCGTCGCTGGGTATGTAGAGCTAAACGGGGAGACCCAAAGCCTGCTCAATGACCGCGGTGCCTTGCTGCAGTGCACAGGCCGGCCCCTGCTTGGGCCGCAACGCTACTACCGCGTCGCCCTGGATGCACGGCGCTATCAGGTTCGCTTGAAGCCACAATTCGACGCAGTCTTGGCGCTAGGCCAGAGCTGCCAACTGCTCCCTGTGGATTGTCAGAGCGCAGGCCTCACGGGCAACGCCGTGATGGTGCCTGCGGGCACCGTGGGCAGCCTCTCCTTCGCACCCGATGCGGCAGCGGAGGTGATCATTGCGGTGGATAGCGTGACGCATGACGTAGCGGGGCTCTTCACCTTGGAGGTTATCGAGAGTGTCCCACCAGAAAATGGCGTGTGCACTGCGCCCGCGACGCTCTCTGTGGGCAGCACGCTCGCAGGGGAGACCGGCTCGCTTGGCCTTGGCTGCAGGGCAGCGGGTAGAAGTTTTGCTGAGCCCCGACGTGAACTTCGATCCTGCCCTTTATGCTTTTGCGGCGTCCACCGTGTGTGACGCGCAGGCGCTGAACACCGCCTGTGTCTCGTTGGTCTCGGATGCTCATGGGGGGGGCGTTGGTGAGAGGCTAGAGCTCACAGCGGCGGTAGACACCGAGTTCGTGGTCGCAGTGGATTCCTGGTCACCCTCCGAGGTGGGGCGGTTTACGCTCTCGGCGACAGTAATGCGTTAGCACCCCGTGCAGTCGATGACCCATTCATAGCTGGCCTCGAGCTCGCCGATCTGAACCATCGCCGCAGCGTCGGGTGCTGCGTTGCTTCCTCCAATGTACAAGAACTGGAGCCCCGTATTCGTGTAGCTTTCGCGGGCGCTGTAGATTTCGGCGATGATGCCGTTCACCGCTGTTTGGGACATGCCGTTGTTCGAAAGATACACGTTTCGAAGAGAGACCATCGCAGCAAACACGCCTGGTTCTGCGCCACTGAGCTTGTTCCCGGTGAGACTGAGGTCCCTCAGCTTGGTTAGCTTGCCAAGAGCCGTGGGGATGCTCCCGCTCAGATTGTTGGCGCCGAGGTAGAGATACACCAAGTCGGTGAGATCTCCCAACTGCGCAGGAATGCCTCCGCTCAGCTGGTTTTGGCTGAGGTAGAGGCTTGTCAGCTTCACCAGGTGGCCCAGCTCTGGCGGGATGCTGCCGTCTAGTTGATTGTTGTGGAGGTGGAGGTAGCTCAGGTTCGTCAGGTTTCCCAGCTCTGCCGGTATGCTCCCGCTGATCTGGTTTTCATGGAGATAGAGAGCGCGAAGCTTGGTTAGGTTTCCCAGCTCCGTTGGCATGCTGCCGCTCAGCTGGTTGCTGTTGAGGATGAGACTCTCGAGGTTGGTCAGGTTTCCCAACTCCACAGGAATGTTCCCGTTGAGCTGGTTGCGGTCGAGGGCGAGATTCGTGAGTTTTGTCAGGTTGGCCAGTTGCACTGGAATGTTTCCGCTGAGGAGTTGGTTGTAGTCGAGGCTGAGCTCGGTGAGGTTTTTCAGGTTGCCCAGTTCTGGGGGGATGGTCCCGCTCAGGTGGTTGTATGCGAGGTTGAGCGTGAGTAGGTTGCTCAGGTTCGACAGCTCCACGGGGATCAGCCCACTCAGGTCGGTGTTTCTCCCGTTGAACGCCGTGATCCCCTCCACCCCATCACTGGATGTCACATAGACGGTCTTTTCTCCCGCGAGGCTGTAGGTTTGGTCGATGGAGTTTGCGTTGAGCGGGGCGCTACCGTCGCCAAGGTGCCATGTCAGAGCAGCGCCGCTCTTCGTCGCCTCTGGGGTGAATGCCTCCGGTTCCACACTTATGGTGCGCAGCGTGAGAAACGTATTCTCCGGGGGCGGCATACTCATCTCAAGGGCGGCATCGATACTGGCGGCATCGATACTGGCGGCATCGATATTGGCGGCATCGATACTGGCGGCATCAATGTTGGCGTCAAGGGAGCTTCTGCCGTCGATGTTGATGTTCGCATCCGCCGGCAAATCAGCGCTGCAACTCACGCCGTCACAGGGTGCGGTGGCCGCGTCGAAACCCGCCCTGCTACATCCGGGGCAAAGGAAGGCCAGGACGACGACCAGCTGACATAAGGTCGTTATTGGAGTTGTCGTCGACATGCTTTCAGCACCCATCACATGAGATCCTCCAGCGATACGTTGCCTCGAGTTCGCCGATCTGCGTGATCGCGGCCGCATCGGGCGCGGCGTTGTTTCCACCGATGTCTAGCGTCTTGTCCACAAGATTATCGTAGCTCTCACGAGCCTGGTAGATTTCATCGATGATGGCGA
>JAFCZD010000003.1 GCA_019314525.1 Deltaproteobacteria bacterium | reverse complement strand
TGGTCCACCTCGGCTCGAGCCACGAGCAGCTCGACCTCAGGGCTTGGGAGGAGCTCTTCCAGCAGCTCCACCAGCTCTTCAGGGGCGGTGATGGTGTCGGGATCGTCACCTTCCGCTTCTGCTGAGCGCTGCTGCAGGTGATAGGACAGATGCAGGGCGCGGGCGATGAGCACCCGACCTTCACGGTGCCCGGGGTCCTTTGCGACGACGGCGCGCGCCAGCGATTCTGCTTGCTCGGCGTCTTCGAGCGAGAGGGCTGCTCGGGCCGCCAGGCATGATGTCTCAGGCGTGTTGGAAAAGAGCACCAGCAGTCGCTCGAGAGCCAGTCGCTCGGGCTCGAGTCGCTCGGGATCGATGGTGTCATCGCCTCCGTGCGCTCGTTCTCTCCCCCACGCAGCAGGCAAGCCGCCGCAGAGAGTTTCTCGCCTTCCTCAAGGAGGCTGCCTCCTGCGATGCGTGTCAGCGCCCCTCGGGCTTCGAGTTCGTCGAAGCGCCCCTCAAGGAGGGCCAGGGCCAAAACATCAGAGGAGTCTGCGACACAGCTGATAGCCAAAGCCAGGGCGCGGCGCTGCCGGGCCCGCGGCGCGAGATCCCCGAGGGCCTCCACCGCTTCCGGTGTATCTTCAGGGATCCGATCCAGGAGCGCCTGCGCTTCGCTTTCGCGTCCGAGCTCGAGGGCGCAGCCGAGGCCATAATCGATCACCGCTGTGGGAGGGTCCTTTGCCTCGGCGATGGACTGCAGCAACGCCCCTTGGGCCGCCCCTCGGGTGGCGTCCGTGGCCAGAGAGACATCCACCGCGCGCGCCGTCCAGCGTTGAGGATCGATGGCGATGGCTCGCCGTGCCGCCTCACGCGCCTCGTCAACGCCGCCACGTCCCCGCGTGAGGTGTTTGGCGAGGGATTCCCAGGCTAGCGCCGATTCGCTGTGACGCGCCAAATGGTCGCGCAGGAGCTCCTCCATCGCTTCACCGAATTGCTCGGCCCACTCGTCTTCATCAACGCCCAGGGTCTGCAAGCAGCGCGCATGTTCGCCCATGCCGTGGCGGGTGTGGATCGCCTGGAAGGCGCCAGCGGCCAGGAGACGAAAATTGTTCTCCTCCAGCCTGATGGCCACCAGGTTATAGAGCGCCTCGTCGACGTTGGTCGTATGGTGGCGCAGCTCGAGCAGGTGCAGGAGCGCGTCCTCATCATCATCTTTGGCGATGGCCTCCATGGCGGGGCCAAGCTCCGCAAAAGGCTGACCCTCTGCGCCCATGTCTTGCAGCGTATCTAAGGTCTCTCTTGCCGTATCCCAATCACCGGTCAAGAGCTCACTCTCGAGCTGCGCTATCGCCTCGTCCATGGGGCTATTGTCCTGCGCTTCGTTCACAGCGGGTGTTTCGTCGCTGGCCACGGGGCCTCCTAAGGATGAATTCTCTTGCGGCATGTTTTAGCGGTCTTGGGCGCACACACAACCCTTTTGCTGCGCAAAGCAACAACGGGGATCTGTTGCTGGGCTCTTCTGCGGGCGTGGGGGTTAGTCCAGGCTGTCCTGGATGTGCTTTGTGAGGTCGCCGAGCATATTCGTATAGCTGCCATACTCGTTGTCGTACCAGCCGAAGATCTTGGCGTGGGTCACGGGCATTTGAATCACTGATGTGGGCAGCTTCGACAACAATTCGTCGCTGAGGCCGGGGATCTGCTTCAGGTCGACGTTGACGAAGCCCGTGCGGGTGTGGGTCTCATGGCCCTCGATCACTACCGCGGCGCGCATGCCTGTGACATCTTTTGGCACGTTCTGCGCGTCGCTGTAGACCAAGATCCCCTTTTGCCGCCCACGCGCGTCGTCGCCATAAATACGGTTGATCGTCTCACCGGTGATCGTGCTCGACCCATCACTCTTCAGCTGCGATTGGAAGGTGATGTTGAGGATGATCAGAGACTCCGTGGGCGTCGGGATGCGCACGCTGTCAGCCATGAAGCCGACCTCTTTGATGCGCGGGATTACCTGTTCAAGAGCGCGCGCGGCGTTTGTAGAGGTGAGGATGATATTATTGAGCGCGCTGCGCGTCTTGCGCAGGTCGTTTGCTCCTGCCTTGGGCACCGAGTCCAACACGCTCTGGCTGTTGGTGGCCGCGTGTACCGTGGACATGGAGGCGGTCATGATCGCTGAGGCGTCGAGGCGATCGAGCAGCGGCTTGACCATATGCGCCAGCGCGGTGGTGGTGCAGGAGGCGGCGGAGATCACGTGATGCTTGGTGGGGTTGAAGAGGTCGTGGTTGATGCCCTGGATCAGCGTCACCGCGTCCTCGGGCATGGGCCGCCCTGCGGCTTTGATTTTGAAAGCCGAGCTGTTGATCACCGCCTCAGCGCCGCTGTCGAGGTGCCCACGCAACGCCCCCTTGGGGGCATCTGGGGGAGAGGTAGGATCAACGAAGACACCTGTGCAGTCGACCACGACGCGCACGCCATGCTCTCGCCAGGCGATCTGTTGCGGGTTGCGCGCCTCTTGCAAGATTATCACGGGCACGCCAGCCACTTCGAGCAGGTTCCGTTCGCGATCTACGATCTTGATGCAGGGCTCAGCGTTCACCCCAAAGAGGAAACGATGCATGCTGCCATAGGTGGAGTCCTTCTCGATCACCTCACAGACAGCGTCGAGGCTCGTGCCCACCTCCCGCCCGAGGTTCACCACCAACTTTGGAAAGTGTTTGCGTGCGACGTGATGCCACAGGCTCAGCTTGCCAATACGTCCCAGACCATTGATGCCGAGTGCGTCTTCCGATGCCATGATCACCTGGCGTCCTCCGCGGGCGTCTCCCGCGGTGAATTCCCCTCCGCGCGCCGCGAGGAGAGGCCCATTGATGGGCTTGTCGACCGTTTAGAGCTATTCTGGGGCATCCTAACGCTCTTCGGGAAAGAAACAAGATCGGGGATGCACGCTTGCTTGTAGCCAGCGCTCATTATCTCCATCGACTTTGTAGCCTGGAGCAGGGAGGAGCTAATCCTTTACTCCTCGCCAGAGTAGCGCCGCTCCAGCACATTATAGGGCGTCACGGCCACCTCGAAGCGATCGGTGCCATAGGCCGCCATGAGGTCGACTTCCTTACCGAGTATGCCGCGCTCATGGCGTAGCTGTAGATCTGCGTGAAGAACCTCCCTGCCCTCCTCGCGGGTGATGGCGCGAGCTGCGTGTTCACTCTGCGTTGTGCGTCCGCTGCTTGAAGAGATGGCGAAGCGCGGCTCTAGCCGCTGCCACGCCGAGAGGAAACCCTCCTGCAAGGTGGGCGCGTCGAAGCGCTCGGGGGCGCAGACCACATGGCATTGGTCGAAGAGATCGGTGTCATCTGTGAGCAAGCCCCCTGTAGCGGCGAGGCGTTGGGCCAGGGGCGTGTTAGGGAAGGGCGTGATCACCGTGAGGGTGACCTGCTTCATGTCGGATTCCTCCACCAGATCCGCCACGCGCGAGAAGACCTGCGCGTCGTGGAAGGAGAAGCCGAACATGAAAAAACCCCAGACGGAGACCCCCATGCGCTGAATGGCACGGATCGCCTCGACCTCGTGAGGGAAGCATGTGCCTGGCATATTGAGTACGAGCATCTTGCAGCCGCTCTCGGCGAGCTCTTCGACGTAGTCGAGGTCCATCACCTTGAAGTCGGAGATGCAATAGAAGTCGATCTTTCGCTGGCGTAGGCCCGCGAGCAGCGCCCTCTGGTAGGCGCGGTCGCCGCCGCAGAACATCTCGTCGATGAAGAAGATGTCCTTTTGGGGATCGATCTCGTGTACGCGGTCGACCTCTGCGAGCACGCGCTCGACGGCCTTGTGCCGGGTGCGCCCACCAAATATGCGCTGGATGGGGCAAAAGTCACAGCCTACCAAGCAGCCCCGTGACGTCTGCACGGCGTGCACCCAATAGCGCTCGTTGTCGATGAGATCGAAGCGGGGCATGGGGGACGCGTCGAGGGCCACGCCCTGGGGGGCGCGGTAAATACGCTGCAGTTGGCCTCTCTCGGCGTCTTTGAGCACTTGCGCGAAGATGCCCTCAGCTTCACCGGCCACCACCGCGTCGGCGTGCCTCGCTGCCTCTTCGGGATCAAGGGAGGCGTGCACGCCCCCGAGGATCACCTTCGTACCCGCGGCGCGTAGCTCGTCGGCGAGGCGGTAAGTGCGCTTGGCGTCTTTGGTCTTGAAGCTGATGCAGGCCAGATCGCAATCTCGGGCCGGGCCTTCGAGGGAATGCACTTTCTGATCGTAGAAGGAGACCTCGTGCTCGCGTGGGATGAACGAACCCACCACAGGCATCGCCAGCAAGGGCACCGCGAAGCGCCGATCGTCGGTGGTGTACCAGCACTGGGCGAAGGGATCGTGCTGTGCGTCGCCCGTCTCGAGGAGGTGGATCTTCATCTCGACACCGCGCGTGATCGTCTGAGCTCACGGGAGAAGTTAGTGGATGTCCGCTGCGCCACATTGACTTCTAACGTGCTTGGGGAGCGCACGGTCTGAAGATAAGCGCGGGCCTGTGGATCGAGGGTCCGCAGACGATTGGAGCGACACATGAAGAGCTCTTGAAAGACCTCGCGGGGCATCTTCCAACGGGCCCAATCTTCACCGTCACCCAGGGCGTCAATGGCGACGCAGGGGGGCAATGTCTCGGCGAAGAGCTCGTGGAGTTGTACCCCGCTCGCTGTGGGCCGCCGAAAGTATCGCTTCAGGCAGTCCACGAAATGGCTGGTGGGGCACATCATGCCCTGCACGGGAGCGTCAAGGTCGGTGTGATGCTGGGAGGCTCCCATGGCAGCGAAGCCATAGAGCCCACGGTAGAAGGGGATGGCCCGTGGGTTAACGCCGATGACGATGTGGGACGCGTCGAGGACATTGCGGCTGAGCCACACCGCCGCCATGGAGAGCAGCGTCGACACACTCTTCTTCCAGCAGCGACGCACCAACGCCAGGGAGCCGTACTCGACGATCTTGGCGCCCTGTTTGCGCAGCGAGGCCAACTCATCGGGGTAGTCCTTGTCGAGGGGCAGCCCCGCGGCAGAGTCGAGGGTGACGGTCATGGTGCCCACGAGGGTATCGCCCTCGTAGGCCACCAGCACGGTGGATTCAGGGAGCACGTGCTGGGGGGTGATACGCAACGAAACGTCACGCACGCTGCGGATGCCTTCGTAGGCGAACGCTAGGTCGACGAGGCGGAAGGCGTCCTCGTATTGTTCTACCGTGCGCGCGATACAAATGGTGTAGCGATCGAGGGAGACCTCGTGGAGTCTCGCCTTGTGACGCACCATTGCGTCGGTGAACCAATCTCGCATGCCCATCATCAACTCCTGGGCCTCCTAAGACGCGATGCGTCCGCCGAGGACTTCCTCGCCTCTGGCGGCGCTGCGAAAGGCGCTTAGCGTTGGCGCGTTGTAGTATTTATTCGGTTGATAGTCGGAGCGCAGGGATGGCAGGAGGTTTCGCTCTTCCACCTTGTAGTTGAAGCTGCGCTCGTGTTCCAGCTGCCGCCCCATATTGGTGCCAATGCGTCGCATGCAGCGTCCCATCTCCCATGCGCGCCCGAGGGCTGGCCGCCAATGAAAGCTCTTGGTTCGCAGGCGACGCGCGAGCGTTATCGGAGAGCAGCTGCGAGCGTAGAGGCCGCGAAAGTGTCGGTACCATTCGGCCTTGGGGATGCGCGTCTCTGTGACCATGTACTGCATGTTGTAGAAGCCATAGTCGAAGGACGTCAGCTTCTGCTGCTCTTTCATCTGGAAGAAGAGCGGTGTGCCCGGGATGGGTGTCATGGGTACGAAGACGGGGTAGGTGATGTTCTGCTCATCAACGAAGTCCCAGACCTCTTCGAAGTCCTGTCGTTCGAAGTCTGGGCCGATGACGAAGTGCGCCCAGTTTTCGATGCCCAGCTCGTCGAGGATGCGGTGGGCTTTGATATTGGTCTGCAGATCCGTGCGCTTGTTGAGGGCGTCGAGGTGCGAATCGCTGGCCGCCTCCATGCCCACCACCAACGCGCCAAGACCCACCGCGCGCCAACGCTCGAAGAGGTGCGGTTTGTTGACGATGGTGTCAGTACGAGAGTAGGCGAGGATCTTTTTGCGCACGTTTAGGCGCTCAAGCTCGGCGCAAAGCTCAAGGGCGTGCTCTTCGTGGGCGAAGGTGTTGTCATCGGTGATGTGCACAAAGGGCTGCGGTTGGCTCGCGATCTCTCTCGCGATCTCTTGCGCGCTGCGGCGGCGGTAGGTGCCTCGTGACGCCGCCCAGAGCGCGCAGAAGGTGCAGCGGTGCGGGCAGCCCGAGGAGGTGATGGTGTAGACAGTCGTTCGGCGCTCGAAGCAGTTGAAATACTGTTTTCGATAGCGGTCCAAGAGGCTGCGGTCGAAGAGCGGCCATGAGATGTTGTTGCCCGAGCAGAGGTGTCGCACGGGGGTCAGGCGGTAATGGTCGCCGGCGTTTACGGCGAGGCCAGACACCTCTTGGTGAGGGTTTCCGGAGGCGACGGCCTCCATCACTTCACGAAAGGTCTCTTCGCCGGGGCCGATGCAGATGGCGTCTACGGTAGGGTCTTGGAGGTCTTCGGGCAAGAGCGTGGCGTGTTGGCCGCCGACGATGGTGAGCGCCGAGGGGCGCTCACGCTTGACCAGCCGACAGAGCCGCTTGACCGCCAAGACCTCGCCAGCCACGTGGGTCGTCAGGCCTACTACGTCGGGGGCGAAGTCGCGCACGACCTGCTCAAGGCGCTTGTCGCTGTCGAAGCGGCGGTCGAAGAGATAGGTCTCAGCGATGTCGCTGACGATGGCGCCCAGAAGGAGCCCATGCAGGGGCTCGTAGACGGGAAAGAAGGGCACGTAATGCCAGGGGAACTCGGGTTGGATAAAAAGGAAGCGGAGACGACGTTGTGACATGTTCATCCTCTCGTGGGCACATAACGCCCAGGGGCGATGGTCTCTTGTGGGTCTAGGGTGTCTTTGATCTGTCGCGTCAGGGCCCAATGGGTCTTGGCCTTGTCGTGCAGGCGGGCGATGGTGAGGGGGTGGCCGCGATAGGGCACGTAGCCAGCGCTCACCAGGGCGTCCACGAGCTCATCGTGGCAGCGTTGGGCCCGCGCAGATTCGTTCGTGCTCTCACGGTCGAATTGGATGCTCATGATGGCGCAGAGGGCACGGTCGCTCACCTGTGAGAGGGTGGTTTGATACTCGAAGCCGTGGGCGTGGAAGCACGCGCGGGCGATGTTCTGGGCTTCACGCACGTCTTTGGCTGTAGCGGGGAGCAGAGGGGAGACCCAGAGCATCCCAGAGCCCGTGTCCAATGGGTCCTGATTCGATGGAGCCTCATGGCGGCCGCGCCAATGAGATCCCGTGAGGGTGGCGGTGCTGGCGCGTCCCTGCAAAAACTCCACGAAGGCCTCGATCTTGTTGAGTGGATCGCCCAGCTTGGCTAGGGGGCCGAGGCGCTCGAGGATGCGGCCAGCGCGCCTCAGCCAAGGGGCGAGCTTGCCCGAGACGAAGTGCACATCGGCGCTGCGCACTGGCGCTAGGGCGCGGCGCAGCACCTTCTTTGCAGCGCGCACCTCAACTCGCGAGCCGTGAAGCGAGCCCACCGCGAGCCAGGCGGGCACGCGGTAGCGGCGCAGCATCGACGCTACCAACTTTGGATGTTCGCGCTCGAGGGCGTGCTCGCCGCTGGCGAGGTGGTAAGGGTAGCGGGTGAAGCCGCCGAGCACGCGCATGGCGGAGAACGCATGCACGGAGCAGCGGAGGGTGCCAGAGAGGCGCAGGGGCCGCAGCGCCTCCACCAACTGCTCGATGGCGCTGTCTTCATGGAGGCGAATGAAGAAGGCTGAAAAGGCCTGGGGCTTTGGCATCAACCAGAAGGTCAAGCGGGTGATGACGCCGAAGTTTCCCTGGGTGAAGAGCCCATCGAGCTGCGGACCGGGCGCGCTCTTGGTCAGGTGACGTGCCTTGGCGCCCTCATAGGCCCCAAGACCTGTGCGCAGCAGCTCGCCATTGGGCAGCACGACTTCCATACCGCAGGCATGGGCGAAGCGGTCGCCATAAGGGCCAAGGCCGATGCCTCGCTCGAGCACGTTGCCCACGATGCTGGCCTCAGGCCCAGCACCGACGGCGTCCATCCAAAGGGGCAGGTTTTGTCGCTCGAGGGTCTCGAAGAGCTGGCCCTGAGTGACCCCCGGCTCTACGACCGCGTAGGCGAGCTCGGTGTTGACCTCGAGGATGCGGTTCATGCGTGAAAGATCGAGCAGGACACAGCCGTCGCGAGGCGCGCAGGCATCCCCGTAACCCCAGTTCTTTCCGGCGCTGATCGGATAGATGGGCACGCCGCAGCGCGCAGCGTGGCGTATGATGCACTGTACTTGTGTTGTCGTCTCGGGCCAGACGACGAAGGCTGGGGTGGTAGAGGTGGGTGCCGTGGAACGCTGGTAGGAGAGCGTCTCGCCGGCCATCACTTCTGGTGGTAACTCCTGAGCCAGTCGCTCTCTGAGCGTCTCGGCGGCGTGGGGCGCTGACAAATAGGAGGCTTGTGCGGCGCTTTGGGCTGTGGCGTTCATGATAGGGCTCCAGCGCTGGCAGAGAGAGGTGGCGTGCTTAGTCTCATGTGATGGGCAACCTCTGATGTGTGCGTGAGTTGGTCACATACGCTGTGGATGGCGCGGGCCAGGGCCTGCGCCGGGTTGAGTGCGTGGATCTGCCGCTGTATCTCTTGGGCGGCTTGTCGGTAGCTTGTGTTGTTGAGCAGCGTCTCAGCCGCCATGCGGATGGCATGGGGCGTAGCTCGGCCGGCTCGCACGGAGATCCCCGCGCCCTTACGTTCTATCGCGTCCATGATGTAGTGCTGATCGATATTGAGCGGGATGCCCAATACGGGCACGCCCTCAGAGAGCGGCTGATAGGCCATCACGCCGCCATTGCAGACCACCAGGTCGGCCTCTCGAGCAGCCTTCTTTCCAGGGATGAACTCGCAGGTTCTCACCCCAGGCGGTACGCGATGGAGGGGGATGCGCCCTGCCGTAGCCAGCACGAGCTCGACGTTGAGTTGCTGCAGCCCGGCGAGGGCGTCGAGGGTGGCGTCTACGGCCCCCGATGAGCCTGAAGAGATCACCACCCTTGGTTTGTGCTGATCCAGTTCATTCCACCACTCGGGGAGATCGCCCGCTGGCTCCCAATTCACGGGCCCGACGATCTCCTCGTGGTGGGAGAGCTGGCTGGGCAGGCCCATCAACTGCGGTAGGTCCAAAAAGAGTGTCTTGGTGCCACCTGTGAAGAGTTGTTGGGCATGGGCCAAGGGCTTGAGCCCCAAAGGGCGTCGCAGGCGGTTGATGCCTCGCACCTGCAGCCGGAAGAAGAAGCCAGAGGTTACGCGCAGGACCTGGCGCATGCCCCATACGCCAACGATTCGCGTGAGCGGGTGTTCTGGGACTGGCATGGGCAAGGCGGCGCGAGGGCTCCAATAGGCGTTGCCGAGGGTGATGGATGGGATGTCAGCGACTTCGGCGCTGGTGGATAGGGAGAGGCGAAAGTCTCCCACCACCACATCGGGGCGCAGCTCGAGGATCCACTGTAGATCTTCCTTCATGTACGCGGCGAGCTCTTCTTCATGGTAGAGGGCGCTGGCTTTGTAGACGCGGGAGTGGAAGATCTCGGGGGAGACACAGTGGATCGGGTGGTAGCTCAGGCCACGCTCACGGACCAGCTGGCAGTAGCGAGGGTCGCAGCAAAAATGAACGTCGTAGAGAGCGGGGTCGAGGGTTGCGGCCAACTCGAGGGGGCGCACGGTGTGGGCCAAGGAGGTCCCTTCGCCGAAAAAAAGAACGCGTAAGCGCCTGATGGATGCCCCACTATTCATCTTGACAGCCTCCTCGATACCTTGCTCAACAGAGAACCGTGGTAGACTTCAAAACTCCACCTGAACCCATGTATGGCATCTACTGACCATGTACGTCCGGGACCGACCACTTTTCAAAAATGACCCATGGCGATTTGGGATGGTGGTGCTTTTTGTGCTTGCCATCGAGACAAGCTTGGTGTGGGCGCAGGCTCAAAACGTCGCCGTGGGCGCTGCATCGCAACCCATACCCCATCGCTTGGCGGTACGTGTAGTTCCGCCGCATTTTCGGCTTGGTCGTGGACAGGCCTTTGACGAGGGGCAGCTGCTCACGGCGCTCTCGACGCGCCTGGCGCGCTGGAAGCTAAAGGTGGTGCGAGCCTCTGAGGCTGCGGGCCCAGGGGCCATCTGGCGCCTCTCCGTACGGGTACAGAGGGGCGCTCGCCGGAGAAAGCGGGCTCGAGCGCTGACGATCTCCTTTCACGATCCTGACGGCGGAGAGGTGATGTTGCGGCGCGTCCCGCTTCGGCGTTATCGTCCCTACGACTTGGCGCAGACGATCTCTCTATCGACCCTCGAGTCGTTGGTGGCTGTGCTCGACCCAGTGAAATTTCCGGGTCTGGTACCTCCGGAGCAGCTGCCGCCGAGCAGCGCCACTCGGCCGACGACCCGACCGGCGTCGCTCCCCCAAGCAGAGAGGCCTATTCCAACACCCTCGCAGCCTTCCAGCCCCACGCGCTGGGCTTTGGCTCTGGAGTCCGCTGGTGGAGTGGTGGTTCCTGGGGATGGCTGGCTGGGCGGCTTGGGCTTCAACACTCGCTTTCAAGGCAGAGGGTGGATGACGCAGCTCGCCTTCAATGGATGGACCCCTCTGTCCACCTCTGGGGATGGCTATGATCTTGCTGTGCAGCTGTGGACCCTTTACCTCGGTGGTGGAGTTCGCCACCAGGTGAAGCGCTGGGTCTTCGGCGCTACGTTGGGGGCGGCTTTGCGGCTCGACGTTGACAGCCGCGAAGGAGCGCGGGTTGTCCAGGGCGATCACATACGGATGGCAGGCGGTTTTGGTGGACGTTTGCAGTTGGGCCTGGCCCTGACTGACTCCCTGAGTATTGAGTCTTTCCTCTATATAATCAGCACCTTTCCTCATGCCTCCTACACGCTGAATGGGGAAGGGATCCTCGAAGTGGGCGGTGTGCTGGCGGGCGGCGGCCTCGGCCTGGTGCTGAGCCTCTGATGAAAAGAGCAGAGGAAGAAAGAAAAATCTCACCGGAATTTGAACCTACACCAAAGCCGGACGTTAAAGAGCACACTATGACGGCGATGGCATCCACCCAGAGGCTCCCTTCCTCCGAGATCACCCTCTCCAAAGAGCAGGGCCGCGCGGATGTGGATGCCCACCTGGTGCAGCGCTGCAAGATGGGCGACGTCACCGCCTTCGATCTGCTCTATCGCCGTCATGTGTCTCGACTCCACCGTGTCTGTTGCTCGCTCCTTGGCAGCGAGTCGGAGGCCGAGGACGCCGTACAGGTGGTCTTCACCCGGGCGTTTCGCAGCCTACATAAATTCGACGGCCGCAGCGCTTTTTCCACCTGGCTCTACGCAGTGGCTGTGGGCGAGGTCAACAACATCCGCCGCTCGTGGCGGCGGCAGCGCCGCCTCAAACAGGCCTTTGATAGCCATCTGAACGTCGTGAGCACCACCCAGTCAATCGCTCAGGACCCCGAGCAGGCGGCCATAGCCAAGCGTTTGATGGCCGAGGTCGAGGCCGTCATTGGGAGCCTTCCCAAGAAAAAGCGCACGGCGTTTCTCCTCTACCACGGCGCTGAATTGAAACTGAGTGAGATCGCCGAGGTGATGGGGACCTCGCCACAGACCATCTCAGCGCGCGTCAAATCGGCCCAGAGAGATATCGTCAAGAAGATGCCCCCAGAGCTGCTCGAGCGGCTCCAGCGCATACAAAGCGGCGCCATGGGTGGTGCACGATGAAGCGCGATTGTGAGATCATCCACGAACTCGTGTTCGAGGCGCAGCGCTCTGGCGTCACACCAGAGGATAGGGCTTCCATTAAGGCTCACCTCTCTGTGTGTGCCTCCTGTCAAGGCGAAGTGGGCTGGATCAAGGAAGTGGCAGGTTCTGTGGACTTTCGGGCTGCTGAGCTTGACTCTGCGGCCGAGGCGCGGATCCACGCTGCCTTGCGTCCCGTCTTCGAAGAGGCAGCCAAGGCACAAGGCCAACGTGCGCGCCGCGGCGTGTGGGGTTTGTCCCTAGCCCTCTCTGTGGCGGCTGCTGCGCTCTTGGCGTTGGGCTTGTGGTGGAAGACGGACGCCAGGGAGGTGCCCACAGAGGTACCTATGGCGGCCACGCTGGAGCGTACGCTCAGCGCCAAGGTGATGCTGCGCTCTGGTGTGGCCATGCTCGCTGACAAAGAGGTTCACGAGGAGGTGGCTGTTGGCCAGACCGTGCAGACGGGCAAAGGCTCTCTCGTGAGGCTACGGATGGCAGAGGACCGTGTGCGCCTGCTGCCTGAGAGCTCTTTGAAGCTTGAGTGTTCCACGCTGCGTCGTGCCGTGCTCGCCCTACGGCGCGGCACTGTTCATGTGCACGTCAAGAAGGGGCAGGGACGTCACTTCACGGTGCGTGCGCCTTTTGGTTTGGTGGAGGTGACAGGCACCCGCTTTGCGGTCTCCACTGCTAAGGGCGGTAGCGTTACAACCCTCGCTGGATCTGTTCACGTTACCTTACCCCAAGGGGAAAGCGTGGACGTACGCGCGGGTCAGGCGTGGCGCGTGGGCACGTCGAAGGTGCAGCCCGCGTTGTCTTCGCAACTAACGTCTCTTCGTCTGAGTTTTGCACCAGCCCCCGTCAGCTTGTTGAGCGCCTCGATCCTCTTCGTGCGCGGTGAGCCTGCAGGCGCCTCGGTGCGGCTTGACGGACGTGCGGTGGCGAGGGCGCCCCTCTGGTTGCGACATGGCCCAGGCCCCGTCCGTTATGAGATCACCATGGGGGGGCAGAAGAAGGAGGGCGTTGTGACGTTGCGTGCGGGCACGAGCGTCGACCTCCGCTACGATTTCCCCCCCAGCAGTCGGCCTCAACGGCGACGGCTATCACGCGCTGGGGTGTCGGCGGGGCGGGCGCGGCTGACGGGGCTGGTGCGCGCAGGTGACTGCGCGGGCGCGCTGGGTCGCGTTCACGGCATGAAGTCCGCTTCCCGCCATGCCCGCGCCGAAGCGTTGGCCATGGTCGCAGAGTGCCATCAGGCGCAGGGTGAGAACGATAAGGCCCTTACGCTTTACCGTCGTATTGCCCGTCGCTTTGCCCGCACACCTACGGCCGCAAATGCGCTCTTCGAGATGGGGCGCCTCGAAGCCAAGGCAGGGCGCGTGACGCAGGCACGGGCAGCCTTCCGTCGCTACCTGGCCCGCTATGGCAGCCTCCCCCTCGCAGCGGATGCCAAGTTTCGACTCTGTCGATTCGACGTCGATGGCAAGCGCTATGGCGCCGCTGTGCGCTGTCTGCGGAGTTACCGCAAGCGCTTCGTTCGCGGCACCCAGTTCTCCGAGACGCTCTACCTTGAGGCTCGACTGCGCAAGGACGCGCTCAACGATTGTCGTGGGGCGCTCACCCTCTACCAGCGCTATAGGGCGCGGCCCGGCGCACGCAAGCGGATGGAAGAGGTGCTCTTTGGCCGTGTTGACTGTTTGCGCCGCCTCCCCGACCCCCGCTTCCCCGTGGCAGCTCGGGAGTACTTGCGGCGCTACCCTCGGGGCGCCCATGCAGCCACCGTGACCCATTGGCATCGTGGTGCAAAGAGTGTTGTCCGCGATGGGGTTGGTGCAGACCGAATACCGGAGAAATGATCGAGGTTGTACTGAAAATCTCTGTGATTACAAGGCGGCTCACGTGGCGCACCGCTTGCTCTCCTCGGCACAATGCATTGGCCCCATACCCCCCTCGAACGCACTCGGTCGAAGTCGTTTCAACCTGCTCACTGTCCTTGGAGCGACTGCGCACAGCACTGTCCAGCTGATGGCGCTGCACAAGGCTTTCAGTTTCGCCGAGCAGGCTTCTACAAGAGGAAGGTGGATAGACGGCGCATCCAGCGTTTTGTCTGCAAGAGCTGTGGGCGGACATTTTCACAGCAATCTTTCGCCTGCAGCTACTACCTCAAGAGACCAGAGCTGCTCGTCCCCATCGCGGCCGGCCTGAATGCGGGGTCCGCTCATCGGCAAGTCGCTCGCTCTCTTGGCTGTGCGGGCTCAACAGTCACTCGACAGTCTCAGCGTTTGGGGCGCCATGCAATGCTCCTACACGCCGAAACGCTCACTCACCTTCCTGTGATCGAAGAGCCTGTCGTCTTCGATCACTTTGAAACCTTTGTGTGTTCTCACTGGGACCGAGTGGCGGTGGCGACGCCAGTCGGAAAGGACTCGTGGTTCGTTTATGGCCTCCAACCCGCACCTCACCGTCGTTCGGGACGAGTCAGCCCTTACCAGGAGAAGAAGCGAAAACAACAAAAGGTCCCTCCACCCCCTCCTGGACAGGTGACCGAATCTACTCGGTGGGTCCTCGATTTACTGGCGGCCAAGGCACCCGCTGAAGGGCAGGTCCATCTTATCTCTGATGGGCACAAAGCTTATGAGCAGGTGCTCTCTAAACACCCCGCCGCGCTCCGCTTCGTGCACCACATTCATCCCAACCCTCAGCGTGGGCCCAAGGGCGCCCCTAGAAGCAAAGAGGCCTGCCAACGGGATCATGTGATGTTCGCGGTTGATCTGCTGCACAAGCTCTGGCGTCACAGCAGCGCGAGCCACAAGCGAAAAACGTTTGCCTTTGCGCGCCGGGCCAATGCCATCGTGGAGCGGGGCTACCTCTTTGCCATCTGGCGCAATCTCATCAAGGGAAGCTCCGAGCGGCGGCCCGATCCCTCTACACCTGCCATGCGCCTCGGCCTCACCGATGTGCCTTGGACCTGGCAACGCGTGCTGAGCCGACGTCTTTTCCCCGCCAGGGTCGTCAAGCCTCCAGGCCTCATGACGCTCTACCGCCGCAACCTTGTCACTCCTGCGGTGGGTATCAACGTCCAACACACGCTCAAACGCGCGTTCTAAATGTCCCGATCCTTTCCGCCAGGACGTTGGTTTGTCGATAACAACACTCTTTGCACCACGATGGTTTGAATAACGGAGGTAGGTGGACGTGAACGAATGACTGACATGAACCACCACCAAAGCAGAGAACTATGACACGAGATCTCTCCAAGACGCGCCCTGAATCGTCCCTCGATGATCTCTTCGCTTCTGTCGCGGGCATCGTGCGCATCGCGGCCCGACGTTACTTTCTTCGCTGGATGCGTCGTGAGGTGCATCCACCATCACTTCCGGTCGTGGCCGGGCCTATCACGGATACAGAGCAGACAGCTATCGGCAGAGAAAGCCCTCGCTGCCCTGAGAAAGACAGGGTGAGATCTTGAGGTTCCGTGATATCGCTCATTTGCCCACTCGCTACCCCAAGTGGGTGCTTTTCGCCATCGCCGCCATCACCGTCTCTCTGGCCAGTGGGTTGCCCCGCTTGAAGACCGTGGTGGATGTGGACGAAGATTCGCTGCCCAAAGCCGACCAACGCGTCAAAGACTTTTTGGCTGTGAAAGATGTCTTTGGCGCGCTCAAGCCGGTGACAGTGGTCTTGGACGCGGGAGAAGGGCGCTCGGTTTTTTCGCCCCAACAACTCACCACTATTCGCGACCTCTCAGAGAAGCTCGGGCGTCAGGCCGACCTCGTCCCTCATGATGTCACCAGCTTGACCGAGGTCTCCGACGTCACCTTCACAGATGGGTCCCTTGACAGCCGGGACGTCGTGGGCTTTCCACTCGAGGCCGGTGACCCAGCGAAGATTTACGCGCAGATGCTTGAGCACCCGCTCTGGCCTGGGCGGCTCTTCGACGACAAGAAGCGCTACACGATCCTCACCGCGAATGTGGCCACGGATGCTTCCCTCGATCGCCTCTATGACGATCTGCAGCAGCTCCTCAAGGCAGTGGAGGCGCCAGCGGAGGCTATCGCGACGGGCGCCGATGTGTTGCCCGTCGCGCTCACGCGGGCCATCGATCACGATATGCAGATCTTCGTTCCGCTGGCGCTGCTCTTCGTCATCGTTGGCTTCTTCCTTTCTTTTCGCACGGCGGGGGGGGTGCTGCTGCCCCTCGCTGTCACGGTGCTGACGATGGTATGGCTGCTGGGCTTCATGGGGCTCGTGGGGGCTACGTTGAACCCTGTGACAACAGTGCTGCCGCCGACCCTGATTGCCCTTGGTAGCTCTTATGGCATTCACTTCATGAACCGCTACTACCGCCTGACCATGCCTGCAGGTGGCAAAGGGCTGGCCTACGAGACACTGCGCCAGGTGGCCAGGCCGCTAGTGGTAGCAGGAGCCACTACGGCCCTGGGCATGGCGACGTTGATTGTCTTCGAGATTGAAATGGTGCGCAGCTTTGGTCTGTTGATGGCCCTGGGCATCGTCTTCGTTGTCGTGTTGACGTTGACGTTCATCCCCGCGGTGCTCTCGCTGCGAGGGTCACAAGACGTTTGTCAGCACGCACGAGCATGCGACAAGCGCCCTTCGTTTCTGCCCGCGCTCTTGGCCCACCTAGGGGCGGCCTGTCAACGTCGTGCCAGGCTCGTGATCGTGCTGACGTTGTTGCTCTCGGCGCTGGGCCTCGTGTTCTGCTTCCGCCTCGAAGTAGGCGTCGATCTGGTGCGCTACTTTCCTCCTGAGCACGCTCAACGGCGCGCGAACGACCTCGTCAGTGAGAAGCTCGGCGGGGCCGCGTCGGCGACGCTGATGCTTGAGGTGGATCCCAAGATCTTTCCACACGGGGCACGCAACCCTGACTTCATGGCCAAGCTGCTCTTGCTTGGAGAGCGGCTTAGAAGGGTCCCAGGGGTAGGCCACGTGCGTTCCCTCGCGGACGTGACCTATCACATCCATCGACGGATTCAGCGCGAGTTGGCAAAAGATGAGGGGGCCGCACCGAAGCGGGTGGCGCCCTCGTCTTCGAAAGAGATCGACCAGCTGCTCTTGCTCTACTCCATGGGCGCGGGCATCCAGGCCATCGATGACCTCGAGGACTCTACCCGACGCTACGCGGCGGTCTCTGTGGCCCTCGTGGGGTGGGATGCCGTTGCGCACCGTCGCATCTTTGCGGCAGCGAGGCGCGTTTGCGACGATGTTTTTCCGCGCGGTGCGAAGCTGACTATCGGTGGTGACGCGGTGCTCTTGCTCGCGTTCGACCACTACATCGTCAAGGGCAAGCTGATCAATATCGCGCTCACGGTGCTGGTGGTCTTTTTGCTCTGTGGCCTCGTCTATCGTTCACGCCGCTACGGGCTCTTGTCTCTGGTTCCGGTGGCTTTCGCCACCGTGGCGACCTTTGGGCTGATGAGCATGCTCGGCTACCGACTGACCTTGGCTACGGTGGTGATCGCGTCCATCGGGATCGGCGTGGGCATTGACTTCGCTGTGCACTTTCTCGACCACTTTCGGGAGCAGCTGGGTGCGGGCGAGGAGCTAGGAGCATCCATCAACGCCACCATGACGGGCATCGGGCCGGCCGTCGTCTATGACGCAAGCTCGAATGTTCTCGGCTTCTCACCCCTCGTCTTCTCGGGGATGGTGCCCATCCAGCACTTTGGCTGGTTGATCAGCTTCTGCATGATCTTCAGCGCTCTTGCCACCTTGGTGATCCTACCTGCGGCACTGCATTTGATTGGTCGTCAACGCTTGGCTTTCGGCAAGGCTAGGACAGTGGCGTCCACCACGACTTCGGAGGTTCTGACTCATGGGTAACTTCAAAAAACTCCTTCTCATCGCGGTGCTGTCTAGCGCTGCGCTCACTTCGCCGCACACGATGGCGTGGGCGGGCACATCAGCCGACGCTGTGATGCGCCAGGCCATCAAGCACCTTCGCGTGCCCACCGAGCAGAGCCGCATCAAGATGATCCTGGTGAACCGTCGGGGGCAGAAGCGCACGCGCATCGTGTCCATCTCGTCGTCTACCACCAAGGGGCATGATCGCTCTGTGGCGCGCTTCAACTACCCAGGTGGGATCCGCGGGACGGCGCTCGTCAGCCACGAGGGTCGCGACGGAAAGGATACTCAATGGCTCTTCATGCCAGTTCTTGGGCGCACCCGTCGCATCGCTACTACGCAAATGGGCGACAGCTTTATGGGCAGCGAGCTGGCCTATGAAGACATCAAGACGCTGCGCGTGGAGGACTGGAGCTACAAGATGCTGCGCAAGGAGCGCTTCTCGAAGCGCCCCTGCTGGGTGATCGAATCCCGTCCTGTAGCGGGTCACGATACCTCCTATGGCAAGACCGAGACATGGATCGACGTGGAGCTCTCCGTGGCTCTGAAGACCATGTTCTTCGACAAAGAGATGCGCCCCCTTAAGGTCGTCGTCTCTCAGGGTATTGAGCAGGTGGCTACGGGCATCTGGCGGGCGCGCCGTCACACCTTCATCTCGCTTCGCACGAAGAAGAAGACCGTGATGGACTATGAAAAAATAGTGATCAACGCGCCCCTCGAGGAGTCGATCTTCGACCAGCGTCGCCTGGCTCAGTGGCGCTAGACGATGCGTTGTACGTCACCATGTTGTCTGCTTGCCTTGCTGCTCGTGGCCTTTTTGTGGCCAACGAAGGTCATGGCGGAGAACAAGCGTGTAGACAATGACCACGGCAAGAGTGAACGCGTGCTGGTGGTCGGCAACGCGGCAGGCTGGGTCGTCGCTGGTCTGCGCAAGGGGGGGCGTGACACAGCGCAGATCGTGCGCTCCTTGCGACGCTATCGTCGACGTGGGCGCGTACGTTGGGGTGCGCTCACGCGCCATAAAAGGGCACGCTGGGTCATCGAGGCGTATCGTCGTGGTCGTGGCCGACACAAACGCGCCTGGTTGGTCTTGCGTGACGCGAGCGGCCGTCGACAGGCGTCGGTGACTCTGCGGCGCGCCACCGCTGGGCGAGTGCAGGCATGGGTACGTCATCAGCTGGACCCAGCTCCCCTATCCGTGGCGAGCGCTCCCACCTCGCGCGCTGTGGATCTGCAGAAGCCCGCTTGGGCGCTCACCTCTGAGAGCAGCAGTGATGCAACGTCACCAGTCGCCAAGGCGCATGCCCCGCCAGCAAGCGCGGCTGCGGCTGGTGAGCAGTTGGAAATAGACGCCCTCGTGGCTGGTGAGCTGGAGAGCGGTCCTGTGTTTGCGGCTGGTAAGCCTGCGGGCTCCTCAACAGAAGCGCACATCAGCTCTGACGCTCCGCGCTTCCCGTTCACGCTCTCGGGGGCGGTGTGGGCCGAGCATATGAGCTACTTGCTCGACCGCGAGCCGACGACGATCAACAGCCGCAACGAAGTGGCCCTTGATATGGTGCTCTCGACGCGTGTGGGCTCAGCCACGAAGTTCGCTCATGCTGTGATCAACGGCTTGGTTCGGGCTGACATGTCCGATGATGCGCGTACCGAGGCCTTTTTCAAGGAGGCCTACGTGCGGGCTGGGTGGGGGCCGCTGACCGTGCTCGCTGGCAAGCGCTTGCTGAGCTGGGGTGTGACTGACGCTTTCAATCCGACCAACACCCTGCGTCGCACGGATCTCCGCGATCCGCTGCAGCCACAGGACCGCGGCCTCTTCTTGGTGCAGGCCAAGCTCTTGCTGGGTGGCGCTTTCTTCGCGGAGGCTGTTTGGGCCCCCCTCTTTGAAGACCCGCTCCAGCCTGCGCCCACAGGGATTGATTCGGACACAGGCTTGCTGCTCTCCACCTCACGTTGGTTTTCTGGTCCGAAGCAGGCGCTGGTGTTCATCCCCGCGCCCGCCCTGGCTGATGGTCCGGAGACCTTCCAATATGCGGGTCGCTTGGGCCTCAGTGCTGAGGCTTTGGATGTCTCTCTCAGTTATACTTATGGGTATCTGCCGGTGTCCGAGTTTGCTCTCGTGGCGCCCGGTGTGATGCAGGGGGCTCACCACCGCCGACACCTGATCGGCGTGGATTTTCAGACCACCTTTGGACGCGTGGCGCTCAAGGGGGAGGCCGCCGCCTCGCTCACCGCTGACCTCGACGGCAGCGACGATCAGGTCCCTGACTCGTTCCTCTCCTATGTGGTGCAGCTGGAGTTCTCCTCCATTCGGTTGGGGCGCACGGGGCATGAGCTGCGGCTTCAGGCGCAATTCTACGCCGAGCACGGCTTGCGTGGCGAGAGGCTGCAACAGGGGTTGCAACACCCCTTTCAGTTTCTCGCCATCGCGTACGCTGAATGGAAATATCTCGACCACACAGGGTTCGTCCTCAGCGCGCTCTTCGATCTGCCCAAGGGTCTTGGTGTGCGTGCCGAGCTTTGGCATGAGCTGGTGGATGGATTGCGGGTGGAGCTGGCGGGGCTCTATCTGGATGGAAATAGCGAATCATTTTTTGGCGTGTTCAGGCATAACCACCGCGTGTTGGGTCGCCTGAAGTACGCCTTCTGAGCCTCGAGGTGAATGATGTTTGAAATGTCCCATGGTGAAATGTCCCACGGTGAACCCATTCATGGCGAAAGAGCCCAAGGTGAAGTGCCCCTCATGGACTTCACTGGATTCTATGCACGGACAACTCCCCTCCTGGGGGTTTTGGGCATGGAGCGTCTCCACCAGGCCAAGATCGCAGTGGCCGGTTGTGGTGGTGTGGGTGGAGCCCACGCCATCACCATGGCGCGCCTTGGTGTAGGGCGCTTTCACCTTGCCGATCCAGGTGTTTTTGATCCGCCAGATATGAACCGACAGTGGGCTGCCACGGGCGAGACGATGGATCGCAACAAGGCCAAAGTTTACAAAGAAACGCTGCGATCGATCAACCCGGCGGCGGAGATCGAGGTCTTTGCTGAGGGCGTGCAACCTGACAACCATGGTCGTTTTCTTGAGGGTGCCAACATCTTGCTTGACTGCCTTGATGTGTCGGTACCCCTCGAGCAGCGCGCAGCCCTCTACGCTCAGGCGCATGAGCAGGGCATCTTCGTCATCACCTCGCCCATCATCGGCTTTGGCTGCCTGGTTGCGGCTTCACGCCCTGGTGACGTGGGCATGGAAGACTTCGTCAGCATCTTCAGCTATCTGCTGGATCATGGGACCTTTCCCCCTGGTTTCCATCAGATCTTCGTGCCCCATCACCTTGGGTTGGTGGAAGAGGGCATGGCCTCGGGGAAGATTCCCTCTTTGGCCCTGGCGCCGCTTATCGCTACCTCTCTTGTCGCTACTGAATGTCTCGCGTTCTTGCTCGAAGGGTTGGAGGTGGCCAGCCGTGAGCCGGTGACGCTGCCACGAATGATCGCTTTCGATCTCATGCGTTTGTCGTACACCGTCGTGCACGCCGGGGAGCTTCTCAACACAGGGGGTATCAAAGAAGGCGCCGAATTGCGTTAGCTGCCAGGCGGCGCGAAGGCCACGATGAAGCCATCGGAAGAGCCGTTGGTTTGCAGGGTGGTTTCTCCCAGCGTCATGGTTGTGCTGAAGCTTCCCCCGGCGTAGACGGTGCCGCTGCTGCCTACAGCGAGGGAGCTGATGGACGCAGTATGAAGAATGTCGCCTGTCCCGCCAAAGCTTAGCGACCAGCGTAAGGCACCGGTGGGTGTGAGGCTGAGGATGAAGGCATCGGAGGCGCCCAGAGCGGTGAGGGGACCATCGCCAAAATCTACGGTGTCGGTAAACGTGCCTCCGACGTAGAGGTTGCCCGTGGTGTCCAGCGCCAGGGCGCGGGCGTAGACAGTACTTCCACCGCCGAGGGATACAGCCCAACGTACCTCGGCGCTGGGGCTGAAGCTGACGAGGAGTGCAGAGGAGGTCTCAGCAGTGAGCACCTGCCCGCCGAGATCCATAGTCCCGCGGAAGGTGCTGAGCACAGTGACGTTGCCGGTCGGGTCGGCAGTCAGGGCGCTGAGGGAGTCCGCCCCCTCGCTCTGGATGCCGCTTAGCCAGCTGTGCACGCCATCATTAGGGTTAAATTGCGCGAGGTAGCTATCAAAGCTTCCCTTGCTCTCAAGGGTGTTGCCGCCAAAGGAGACGCGAGTCATGAAGTCACCAGCGAGGTAGACCTGGCCATTGGAGGCGATGGTTGCGCGCCCCCCGGTGCTGAAGTCGCCGCTGCCACGCGTCGCGCCGCGTGCCCAACGGGTCGTGCCTGCAGAGTCGAGCAGAAGCACGAAGGGGTTGAAGTCCCCGATGAACTCGAGTTCACCGTCTCCGAAATCGATGGCGCCGCTATACCCCCCGCCCACGCAGACGGTGCCAGCGTCGTCGACGGCGATGGTGGTCCCGTAATTTCCGCTGCCTCCATAGGTGTCGGTCCAGCGGTGTGACCAGCGGTGCTCTCCAGCGCCGGAGAAGCGGGCGACGAAGACATCCCCCCGGCCTGCTTCCAGGGCCCCGCCGCCAAAGTCTACGGGGCCCTCACCCACATCACCGGTGAGAAAGAGGTCTCCTGTGGGGCCCACGGCCACCGCCGCGCCACTGTCACCAAAGACGTTGTTCGCGGTGCCGAAGCCCTTGGCCCAGCGGTGCTCTCCGCTACGGGTGTAGCTGGCGAGGAAGACATCTCTTCCACTGCTGGTGATGCGGCCACCGCCAAAGTCTGCTCCCCCTTGGAAGTATCCGGTGACAAAGACGGTCTCGCTGTGAGGATCCACAGCGACGCCACGGGTGGTGTCGCCGTCGCGTCCCCCAAAGGAACGCGCCCAGACGAGAGCGGGGGAAGGCCCCCGGGCGTCCGCTCTCAGCAGGTCTGGTGTCAAGTCTTCGATGTCCTTCAGAGCGTCGAAGGTGGAACCATCGCCAACATGCTGTTCCGAGGCCGCGCCACCATCACGTCCGATCTCAATGGTTCTGGCGCAGGACGACAGAGCCAGGCAGCAAAGGAGCGTTGAAAGAGAGCGTGTCACACCTCTACACTATCACGGCACGAACGCCACGATGAAGCCATCGGTGGCGCCGTTGCTCTGGAGGGTGGTTGTGTCCAATTCCATGGTCGTCCTGAAGCTCCCCCCGGCGTAGACCGCGCCATAGGCCCCCACCGCCAGCGCCCTGATCCATGTGGTGTGACCAACATCGTTCGAGCTCCCAAAGCTCGTTGACCAGCGCAGGGCGGCGGTAGGTGTGAGGCTGACGATGAAGGCGTTGGTGCCTGGGGCGGCGTGGGGACCATCGCCAAAATCCAGAGTGTTGGTAAACGCGCCCCCCATGTAGAGGTTCCCCGCAGTGTCGTGCGCCAGGGCTCCGGCGTAGACATTGCCCGCGCCTCTGAAGGGTGTTGCCCAGCGCACGTCACCGTTGGGGCTGAAGCTGACGAGGAGCGCCGAGGTGTTTTCGGCAAAGAGCACCTGCCCGTCGAGGGTCATCGTCCCTTCGAAGGTGATGAGCACAGTGATGTTTCCGCTGGCGTCGGCTATCAACGCGTGGAGGGAATCTGCCGAGTCGCTCTGGATGCCGCCGAGCCAGCTGTGGTCACCTACAGGGTCAAATTGCGCGAGGTAGCTATCAAAACTCCCCTTGCCCTCGAGCATTTCGCCACCGAAGGAGACGCGATTGGTGAAGTCTCCGGCGAGATACACTTGACCGTCAGCAGAGATGGTGGCCTGCCCCCCTGAGCTGAAGTCACCGCTGTTGCGTGTGGCCCCGCGCGACCAACGGGTATTGCCAGCGGGATCGAGCAGGAGCACGAAGGGGTTGAAGTCCCCGATGAACTCTAGCTCACCGTCCCCAAAATTGATGGACCCACTATAACCTCCGCCCACGCAGATGGTGTTAGCGTTGTCGAGGGCGATGGTGGTGCCGTAGTTTCCAAACCCCCCATAGGTGTCGGTCCAGCGCCGTGACCAACGATGTTCCCCGAGCCCTGAAAATCGGGCGACGAAGACATCTTCAGTGCCTGCTTCCAACGCTCCACCGCCGAAGTCCACAGGGCCCTCACCGACTTGGCCTGTGACAAAGATGTCCCCTGTGGGGCCCACAGCCACGGCCGCGCCACTATCACGAAAGAGCGTGTTTGCGGCGCCGAAGCCCTTGGCCCAGCGGTGCTCCCCAGCGCTGGTGTAGCTCGCGATGAAAACATCTCTTCCATTGCTGGAGATGCGGCCACCACCAAAGTCTGCCCCGCCCTCGAAGTCTCCAGTGACAAAGACTGTGTCGTCCCGCTGATCGACGGCGATGCCACGGACGGTGTCGTTACTGCGTTCGCCGAAGGAGCGTGCCCAGACTGTCGTGGGGGGCATGCCTAGGGCGTCCATGGTTGTCGCCAGGTCCTGTGTGTCTGGTAGGCCATCGAAGGGTGATGAACCATCACCGACCTGCTGCTCCGTGGCGGCGCCTGCATCACAACCGATTTCGATGGTCCTGACGCAGGCCGACAGAGCCAAAGAGCAAAGGAGCATTGTTGGGAAAAGGCGCGTCACGCTTCTACACTATCATGGCCTCGACCTCGTCGAAGCGGACAAGATCAGCTCAACGATTTTGTCCACTGTGTCCAGTTTCTCGGGTGTGGGCTCAGCGACGTGGCCAAGCTCTACGGAGAAGCGCCTCTCGACGAAGAGCACCAGGTCGAGAAATTGGAGTGAGTCGAGCAGCCCCGCTGAAAAGAGCGGTGTGCTCCCTTGGAGTGGCAGCTCCTGCGCGACGGCGGACCAACTCCCGATCTGTCGTTCTAACTCGGTGGAGACCTGCTCACGATCGAGCGGCTCAGTGTTCGCCACTGTTCTCTTGCGTCTAAAGAGCGCGAACATCTGTGTCTCCTTCAGCGTGCTGTGGGCTGCGTGGTTTTGGCCCCGACAGGCCTTTGAGGTAGCAAGCCCGGTTGGCGTCGCGGGCGATCTTTCCTGACGACGATTTGAGCAGCGAGAGGTGAGGGCGCAGTTGTACATCCTTGGCGACGCAATCGAGGTCCTGGCGTATGGCAGAGGAGATGGCCAGACGCAGAGAGCCCGCCTCTGTTGTGGTTAGCGCCTGTCGTGTTTCAGCCACCACCACCACCTGCTCGGTGCCTTTCTCGTCGTCTGGTACGCCAAACGCGACGACCCGGCCGGGCACGACGCCTTGCACTGAGGAGACGACCTCCTCGATGTCCCCTGGATAGATATTCTTTCCGGCAACGATGATCAGATCCTTGCGGCGCCCCGTGACGAAGAGTTGCCCTCCTGCCAGGTAGCCGAGGTCACCGCTGAAATACCATCCCGCGTCGTCGAGGACCGCGTGCGTGAGGTCTTCTCGGTTGAAATAGCCGCCGAAGAGGCTGTCGCTGTGAATGACGATTTCCCCGACGCGCCGCTCTTGCAGGGGCTGGCCTGCGTTGACGATGCGCACCCGATTTCCTTGTAGCAGTTCACCCGACGAGACAACCTCTTTGACGCGCGTGGTCGTCGCCGTGGCGAGACGGGCTGTGTGTTCGCGTTGGAAGACGTCTTCGTCGAGGCGTTCTACCCGCAGCGCAGATGAGATGCCGCCTTGGGTCACGGCGAAGGTGTTCTCCGCCATGGCGTAGCTGCTACACAGCGCCTCTGGGCGCAGCCCACAGGCTCCTTCGAAGCGTGCGCGGAAGGTCTCGTGGCTGCGTGCGCTGATGGGCTCGGCGCAGTTGATGAAGGCGCGCATGGTGGACAGGTCGAAGCACGCGCCAGGTCGCTCTCGCGCGCGGGTCGCGAGGAAGTTGTAGGCGAAGTTTGGCAGCCAGCAGAGTGACCCACGGTGCGCGTGGATAGCGTCGAAGAGCAACGCGGGATCTCGCGCCCAATCGAAGGGATCGATCATAGTCACGGGCACGCCGCTGCATAGTGGCAGCAGGAAGCACGCAATGAGCCCCATGTCATGATAGAGCGGCAGCCATGAAATGATGTGGTCGTGTGTTGAGAGGTGGAGGGCCTCCGTCAAGTGTGAGAGCTGGGTGATTACCGCGCGGTGGCTGAGGGCCACGCCCTTTTTCAAGCCTGTGGTGCCGGAAGAGTGCTGCAAGAACGCAATCTCGTCCGCGCCGTTCCGTGGTGTCAGCGACCGTGTAACGTGAGCCTTGGCAGCGCTCACTGGGAGCAGGGCTACCCCCTCTCGCCACGTGTCTAGGCTCTCAAGCGCCGTGGTGAAGCGCGCACTGGCGATCACAGCCCGGGCGGCGCTGTGCTGCAGGAGTTGATCAAGGGTGTTGAGGTAGATCTCTCGCGAGATTTTCGGTGAGGGGAAGGCAAAGATCGATGGGTACGCGCCATGAAGGATCGCCCCCACGAAGGACGCGACAAGATCGGCGTCTTGCTCTTGGATCAGCACTACCACTTCACCAGCACGCACCCCGTGGGCCGCGAGCAGGGCCGCGAAGCGCTGACTGCGCTCGAGGAGGTGTCCGTAGGTGAGGGAGCTGACCGAACCATCCTTGGCCCAGAAGTGCGCGAAGATGCGTCCAGGTTCACGTTCTGCCCAACGTTCTACTGTCTCGTCGATAGTCTTGAACATCGGGTTGAGGTCCTGCGTCATATCGCTTCGACGACCTCTCCACCTGATGTGCGCACACAGCGCGCTGGGTTGCCTGACCAGACTTCGCCTGCACCAATATGGGTGTTCATTGCGACCACAGAGCCGGCGTTGATCATCGCGCCAGCACCCACCTCGACCCCAGGCATCACCAGCGAGCGCGCGCCGACGACTGCCCCTTGGCCAATCCTCACTCGCCCAAGGACGAGCGTATCATTGGCCGTCAGGGCGTGGCCGATCACGAGCGCGCCGTCACCAATCATTGCTTCCCGTCCGATGGTTACTAGATACGGGTCGCCCAGTCTCCCGCCAATGATCACCAACCCGGCGCCGATGGAGCAACCTCGGGCGCGGTAGTAGAGTTTTCGCAGGGGAACGGGCATGAGCCCTCCTTGTCCACACCACCCGAGGTTTGTATCGAGGAAGCCGATGAGGTTCCACGCGATCCTTGTTGAGCTTCCCGGAGCGAAGACGCCGCCGCGCATGGGCGCCACGCTCCTGATGAACCACATCATCAGGAGCGTCTCAAAAAAGAGTGTGATCCCGAAGGCTAGGAGTGAGGCGAAGAGGCTCATCGAAAAACGGCCGCGCAAGGCTAGCGCGGCCGCAACCGCGCCTGCCATCAGCAGCCCCTCAGCGGCCAGGCCAAGGAGGATGTCGAGCTTCGAGGAGAAACGCGCGCGCTCCAGCGGCGCCCGCTCGGCCGCGAGGGAGTGAGGGTCAGTGCTCATGGATCAGCTCCTCATCACGCATGTCAGTTGATGTCTGACCATGTACGTCCGGGATGGCTGGCTTTTCAAACGCCAATCCCGGAAAGATGAGCGTCGTGGACAGTGGAGGGATGTGGGGTGTAGAGAAGAAAGCTAGACGTTCACCGACGTCATCTACGTGCGCACGGTCACGATCTCGTGCTCGCCAAGGTAGACCGAGCCGTCTTGCCCGTTGATGGAGATGAAGTCCCCAGGGCGGACGATGTGCCCGCCGATGGTTGACGATCCCTGGCTCTCATCGACATCGAGGGCACGGCAGCCCACCACGCAGGAGACGCCGATGCGCTGTGACGCTACCGCTGCGTGGCTGGTGGCGCCGCCGATGCACGTCAGTAGCCCGTTGGCTTGGAGCACGAGGTGGATATCGTCTGGGACGGTGTCAGGGCGGATGAGGATGATCTTGTCGTCTTTGTGGCTTCGGCGCAGGGTCGCGATGTCGGCGTTAGTGTAGGCGACGCGACCCGAGATCGCCCCCCCGCCCACACCGATACCTTGGGCTGCTTTGGCGGCGTCGAGGGCTTCGCAGGGCACGAAGGTCGCGACGGAGGTTGTCTCTGAGAGCACGATGTCGCGTGATTGGAGCACGTAGAGCCCCTCGGGTTGGTCGTTCTCGAAGGTGAACTCGATCTCCTGGTGCATCATGCCCACCTCGCGGATCAGCGAACGGGCTCGTACGGCGAGGGCCTCGTAGAGATCTGGGAAATCCTTTTCAAAGGAGATCGAGCTGGCGTGCTCCTCTTTGAGTCGCTGCTCCTCGGAGATCGGGTAGGTCTGCACCAGCCCACTGACCACGTCGTCCCCTTGACCTTGGAGCACGAAGTCCCCGTAAAGCTCAACCTCTTCAGCGACGTGCCAGGGGTGTCTCGTGAGCACCACGCCCGTGCCAGATTTGTTGTTCAGGTTGCCGTAGACCATCTGCTGCACGATCACCGCGGTGCCCCACTCCTCTGCGATCTGCAGCGCGCGACGGTACACACGCGCCTTTTCTGAGTTCCAAGAGTCGAGCACGAGGTCAATGCAGCGGTGGAGCTGCTCCCAAGGGTCGTCGATGATCTTGACGCGGTGGTCTTGGACCAGTTGACGGTAGCGCATGGCCAGAGCGCGCATCTGATCGGGGACGAGCTGCGACTTCTTCTCCACCGAGAAGGTCACTTTGGCTTCCTGCATCAGGTGGTCGAATTGGTCACGGTTGATGCCAAAGCTCATGCCCCAAAACTGCAAGAAGCGGCGGTAGGCGTCCCAGGCGGCCCAATGAGCGCCGCTCTTCTGCGCGAAGCCCTCGGTGATCTCCACGTTCATTCCCACGTTGAGGAAGCTGTCGAGCATGCCAGGCATGCTGATGGCTGCGCCCGAGCGCACAGAGAGCAGCAGCGGATTCGATGGGTCGGCGTAGCGGGCGCCCGTGAGGCGCTCGAGGCGCCCGATCTTCTTCACGATGCGGTTGACGTGCTCTGTGCGTAGCTCTTTGTAGGCTTCGATGGCGCGCCGACAGCGAAAGACTTCTGTGGTGAGGATGAACCCGCGGGGAACGGGAAAGCCGTAGCGTGCCAGCCGCTTGAGCATGAAGCCTTTGTTGCCGACATAGATGTGGCCGTTGTAGGCCCCTCCCTCCTCCTCGATGCCAACGAAGCAGCCGTCAACGTCGTAGGTCATCAAGAGGTTGAGGGTGTCGACGTCGAGCTTTTCCCGCTCTTCGCTGAGGGTCTGGATGATGGTGCCCACAAGGTTGTCGAGGCGCTGCAGGCCAAAGGTCTGGGCCATCAGGTCGCGCAGGAAGGCCTCGCCATAGCGCAAGACAGATGCTTTGGCGTCTTCTCCTTCGGGCGATCCTGGAATGTTCGCGGCCGTGAGGTTTGGCAGCTTGCCGTTCTTGGCCATGCGCTCCACCAGGCTGCCGAGGAGGGGCTCATAGGTGTCAAGGAAGCGGTTACGAACCACGGCCCGGATGCTGTTGGAGAGCAGCTGGAAGATGTTGATGTACTGGTCGACGGTGATCAGGCCGCGCGATTGGAGCGCTTGCTCGAGCATCCAGATGCGGATCTCCAACCCACGACCGCGGTAGCCCTCGATGCGCAGGGCGCGGAGCAGCATGCGCATCCACACTGCGACCTTGTGCAACGTGCTCTTGGTGATGTAGCCGAGGTTCTGGCTGGCGATCATGCGCTCGAAGAGCACGTCAGCGAGAGATTGAACACGGAAGGTCAGGCCCATGGCCTCGAACTTCTCTTCGCGATAGCGGCCGTACATGCTCGGGATGCCCACAGCCACGTGCCGCTTGTAGTAGATATCTTCGATGGCTTGCGTTGGCTCTGGGCTCAAGATGATCTTCTTCAGCCGCTCGAGGATTTCTAATAGGAGCGCCAAGGCCTCACGGTTGCGGCCGCGGTCGAGGGCGCGTTGCAAGGCGTCGACGTGGTGACTGTCAATATGATGAAACTCGCGCAGGCGTTCGATCACGTTGGTGTGGTTGATCTCGTATTTGCGGCCAATGAGCTGTCGGGTTCGGACGACGAGCTCTGCCTTCTCGATCTCTTTAGGGTCTGCTTCCGTCGAGAGGTCTGCGATGCGCTGGCCCAAGGTTTCGCGGTCTAGCTGCAAGATCGCGTGAATGTGCGTTGGGTTGATCTCGCCGCCTTCGGCCTCTTGGGTGGCGAGGCCAGAGAATACCTGATGCAGGCCCTCATGGAGCGGGTCGTGTGCGTCGAGCGAGGCATAGAGGGATTGTGGGACGAGGCCCGCCAGAGGGCGCTTGTCGGTGGTGGCCCAGTAGTAGACGGCGGCTTCGATGAACCCCATGAGCTGTGGGTTGCTCTCAACGTGGCACTGTTTGCGCAGGAAGTGACAGAGGGCGTCTTTGCGTTGCCTCAGCTCATCTAGGCGTGTGGAGGTGTCGCGCAGCTCGCCCTCGGCGCCGATGTCGTTGAAGTAGACCGGGAAGAGTTTGCAGAGTTGGTTGATGAGGTCGTAGGTCCAACGGATGTCGCTGTTGAGCAGCTCTGAGACGTCTTTTTGGAAGAGGTCGGTGTCGGCGATGAAGATGCCGCCGATCTTGAGGTGCACGATCAACGCCGCGAGGAGCTTGCGGGCGAGGGGAGGGGCCTCCTTGACGAGCGCCAGGTAAGTGCGGATGTTCTTCAGATGGGCAGGGTTGACCTTGACCTGCCAGTCAGCAGTGAATCCTGAGAAGCGGGGGGACTGAAAATCGAAGTCCACCAGCTCATCGATGATGGCCTCAATCCAGTTCTCGTCCCCAGTCTTCATCACCTCGGTGCCGATGGTCTTGATTAGATCGAGCACCGGCTCAGGGTGCTCGAACTCGGTCCTACGGAGGGTTGCGAAGGTCTCACGGACGAAATGTTTGAGTTGCTCGCGGTCGCCACCATGCAAGACGTCCGTGTAGGAGCGGCTGATTTCGTGCAGAGCAGCCTCATGGACGGTAGCCAGCTCAGGGGTGCCCAGCACACGTGACATCCAGCCGATACGTGAGAGCAGGTTTTCCCAGTCCTCGTGTTCAGCCGAGCGCACGCAGGTGGCAGCGTCAACATAGCTGCGCACGATTTGCCCGTTCTCGGGTAGGTCTAAAAGCTCCTGGGCGCGCTCTTCCAAAGACGTGGCAGCGCAAGCGCCGAGGGTGTGAAGACATGCGCGCAGGTTGTCATGAGAGATGCGCTTAAGCGCACGTGGCATGGGATCGGGCAAAGGCGCCCCAGGCGCGCACGCCTCGAACCACGTCAGGGGGTCATCCAGTTCGAGCCAACCCGTGTAAGTTGATTCCAGCACTCGGCTGTAGAGCACGAGGGTGCGATCCAGCAGGGGGGTGGCTGGCTCACCAGCCGTGCGCAAGGCCTTGGCCAGGCGGCGTAGCCGCGGAGAGGCTGTGATCCCCGCAAGAGGCTGCTCGCAGAAAATCTGCTCCAGAGAGGCAACAGAGAGACCCACGGCCGGCAGGTTGCGTTCGAGCTTCTCGCCCGATTCGCTGATGATCTTGTCCAAGTAATAGAGCCAGTAGCGGATCGCCACTTCGCGCAGGTCCTCAGGGGTGGCTTCGTGGGCGGCTCGCCGATAGACGCGGCAGAAGATCGCGAGCCCCTCTGCCCCGCGCTCGGCCTCGTTGTAGTGGAAGAAGTCACCCATGGCGCGGTAGTGCAGGTCCTCGAGGGTCTGCGTCCAGCCGATGAATGTATGGTTAATCTCATTGAGCAGCTTTTCGGTCTCCTGTTGGATACCGTAGAGCGGCTCGGTGATCGTCAGCAGCAGCTTGTGTTCTTCTGGGATCACCACCTCGACGGCGGTGCGCTGCAGGTTGGCTTCAAGGGCTTGGGATTGGACTGGCACCTACTCCTCCACGTCGGGTCGAGGGGAGTGTAGCGTCTTTACCGGTGCCCTGCCTCTTTGCGTACTTCCTCGAAGGCGCGGCGTAATTCCTCGATGATCTCTGCATCTTCCCCATAGATCTCTTCGACATGGTCAGAGTCCATCAAGGTCTTGCAGGCGCTCTCGAGGGCCCCTTGGGGTGAGCTTGCGGCCACCACCACCTTGAGCAGCGCCTCGAGGAGAGGCTCGAAAAAGCGCGGGTCGAGCTCCACCTGGTTGGCCTTCACCAAGCGCTCTAACGCACGGGCGAGGGCCAGGTCACAGAGTTCTTCTGGAGTCGCACCTATGGGTGGGTGCTTGGGGCGCTTCAAGGGTGCTGGGGCTCCGCCGGTTCCACCTCCCAAGAGGGCGCCCAGGAGTTGCGCGGGATCGATGCCCCCAGCGTCGCTGCTCCCTGATGAGCTATCTTCTGGGGCGGCGAGGTTGGCCGCGTCCTCGAGGGATACTCGCGCGTCGGCCGGGAGGTCACTCTCATCGCTCTCGTTGTGATCATCGTCAGGAGTAAACTCGACCAGGGAAATGCCCGCTTCTTCGTCGGGGTCATCAGCAGGCGCGATGCGCTCGAGCATCGCCTTGGGGTCAGCACCGTTGAGCTCCCCGAGAGCAGCGGCGAGGGTGGCCAGACCAGAGAGGGAGGGGGCCTTGTCCGCGCCCCTCTCCACGCCTAGCGAGAAGCCCTCGAGGTCGAGCTCATCATCCTCGTATTCGGGCTCGAAGCCCTGCTCCATCGCCTCTTCCACTGTGCGATCGAAGACCACGCGGGCGTGGTTGAGGGGGATGGGGGTGTCGCTCTGAGGCGTTGCCACCAACTCGCCATCGCGGGGACCACGGCTAGCCAGTACGTTATAGCCACCGTCCTCGGCGCGTAACTCTACTTGCAGCAACACATTTTCGTCTTTGTGATGGACGAGGGTGATAGTCTCGAGGGCCTTGGCCCCTGTCTCTGCGTCCGACATGGGGCGGGAATGTAGCGGGTGAAGCCAGCAGGGGAAAGGGTGTTTGTGTTGATTTTCCGGGCGAACTCTCGCACGATTTTGCTCTGTCCTGGAATTTCGCTTCACACCCAAAAGGTTTCGCTGATGCTCAAGAAGGCTCTCGTCATCCTGCTCATCATGTTCTTTTTTTGTCTGGGGGCTGCGATGTTCCTGGTCAAGCTCTACACGCTCCCCTCTGGCTCCATGGCACCCAATATTGAGCAGGGTGAGAAGATCCTGCTCTTCAAGCTCGCCTATGGCGGAGAAAGAAAGCCGTCGCCCGGTGAGGTGGTTGTTTTTTCCGTCCCTGGGCATCCGGGTAGGCAGCTCATCAAACGCGTCGTGGCCATAGCGGGTGAGCGGGTGGGAGAGAAGCGAGGCGTGCTCACCATCAACAACGAGCCGGTGGGAGAACGTCTCAGGGGGAGCTGTTGGATCAAGGACAACGCCCTGACGAAGCAGCAGGCGTGCGTCTATTTCAGCGAGAAGCGTGGACAAGCCCGTTATCGCGTGATCCGCGACGCCCCGCTGCGCCAGGGATTAGGCATCAAGAGCGCAGTGGTCAAAGAACACCATGTTTATTTGCTGGGCGATAACCGTGACAACAGCATGGACAGTCGCCACTTTGGCGCCGTGCACGAGGCGTCGATTATTGGGCGCGTGTTAGGGAAATGATCGCCAAGGCGACCAGCCGCCTAAGGGCTGAGGGTGTTCTCTTTGTTGAGGTGCTCTTCAACCCAGGACTCGGGCTTGCTGCCACCAAGAGCGCAGCAGCGCAGCTCCTTGCCGCATTCGCTGAGTTTGAGCATCGCCTTTTCAGGGAGGCCATGACCTTCGAGGGTGTCCAGCTTCCCAAGCTGCCGCGGCGCGGGAAAGGCATCAAAATCACCGCGGTAGAAGTCGCGTAGCGCCAGCCGGCGCAGAGCAGGGAGCTTGGATAATGTGTGGAGCTCGTGTAGCTCGCCAGGGGCACCAGCGAGGCTCGCGCTCTGCAGTTCGTCGTAGGGCAGTAGGCGCGAGAGATGGGCGGTCTGGAGGTTGCGCGCGCCAAGCCCACGCAGATGTCTGAGCCCTGGGATCGCCGCATTTGGTAGCTCGGAGCATTGAAGGTGTATGCGCAGCCCCCAGCCCTCTTGTGGATCCTTGACGCGCAGGCCGCTCGCTGTGCCATAGAGGTGGAGATCGGCCAGGCCATCGATGGTCAGCTCAAGGGGGCGCTCGGCAGCGTCAACTCCGAAGATACGGACACCCGATCCCCGCAGATCGATGCGCTCTTGTCGATGGTCGCGCCAGACCACGCGCCGAATGCGTTTGCGTGAGCGCAGGTATTCGGCGAAGGAGGCGTCATGCCCCGTGTAGACGATCTCTGTGAGAGCACCGAGCTTGAGTAATTCGCTCCAGTCGAGGGTCGCGTCAGGGTCCACGGGCAGGGTGAACGCAGGTGCTTTTGTTGAGGTTTGTGGGCCTAGCCAGAGGCGCCAAGTGGTGGAGTTGAGGGTGTGTTCAGCGTCTCCGAGCTTCAGCACGACGGGCTCGCCGCGGTGGGCGCGCACATAGGCGGCTTTTTCCTCGGCGGGGACCTCATGATCCCAACGCCATTGGCGCAAAATGTCGTGGAAGGGCGCTCTCCAGGCCGAGAAGGCCTTGGTGGGGCGCTCGCTCGACACGATGGGGGCCTTCGAGCCAATACAGGTGACCCAATAGGGCGGCACGGAGCTGACATTGACGCGATCGACGTGGGGCTTGTGAGTGTGGTGGTAGACCTCGAGGGCAGGCGCGTCGGTGAGCTGCTCAAGGGTTGGTAGATCGCCGCCAAGCCAATGGAGTCCCACGATCTCGATATGCTTTTCGCGCTCTCCTACGACTTGACAGGCAGCATAGCGCCCATCGGGTAGCTGAGCCGCGTAGACTTCACCTTTGGATGCATGTTTGGGCAACATGGCTCAAGCATAGTCGGAATTTTGGCTCGTGCAGAAATAACTACCAGGTCCCTGGCTCCACCCCACTCGGAGGCAGCGGTGGAGGCCGGGAGTTTGCTCTCCCTTCGGGCTGGTCGGGATGCAATCGCGGTCGCGAGCTCGGCCGTGCGTGCCGACGGGCTACCCGAGCGGCGAGGCGCAGCATCAAGGCTCTGGTGTGCTCTGAGTCGCTTAGTCGTCTGTATCGAGTGATGGTCATGGCGTCCTCCAATGACCCCCAGACATTGCAGCAGGTGTGCCAGGGAAAACGGCGCGCTAAGTGTGGGATTTCGCGTGGGGAGCAAGCTCTTGCCGTGCCGCGATGGCACGCAAGGTGTGTCCGCCTGACAAATTGGCGAGGAGATGCCTTGGCGATCAGATGTTCAGTGCTTTGGCTTGGCGCGCGGTTTGACGCCCTTGCGGGATGGCGTGAGGCGATGAGCTCGTCGCTTCACACCAGTGAAGCGCTCTCGTCGTTTCGACCGCGAGAGGCGACCTGCTCGTTTAGCGCGGCCAGTCTTCGAGAGCTGCCGTGCGCGTAGGTGAGGAGGCAGGGGTGGCCCCATGATGGCGTTCATCTTGCGTGCTGGCAGGCTGCTGGCCTTGAGTGGGTTCCGCTCATAGAGGAAGTAGTGGCGGGTTCCATTCCAGGCGACCCTCATCAGTTGACGATAGAGCTTGAAATCAGGGTGGGTGTGGATCCGACGCTCACTGAGATGCGCCAATTGCAGCGTGCGCCCATTATAGCTGGCGAGCACGATGAAGCGTGGTTTACGCGAGAGGATGTAGTTTAGGCTCCAGCCCTGGCGTGCGATGCGGCGGTCGTTGAGGGAGTGGTCGTGGATATCCAGCACCTTGAGCTTGGGCCCTGCGAAGAAGGGGATGAACCCAGCGTCGCGGATAATCAGCCAATCTCCCTTTTTCGCGTGCTTACGCAGATAACTTCCCATGCGCTCAGCGGGGTGGTTTTCTCGTGCGTAATGTTGCTCGGCCTCAGTTGAAACGGATGGTTGGTTGCGCCACGTCGAAACAAAGAGTGCCCCCAGCAGGGCGGTCGTGAGCACCAGCCCTGGCGCACGCCATGCCCAATAGTGTGCCCTAGCGCCCAAGGTCACCACGCCGCCACCCACGGCCAAGAAGAGCAGCGCGGCGCTCATGTAGAGACGATGCCCAGGCATCCACCAGTTGTTGTGCACCGAGAGTGAGATCATCGCAGAGGTGAGGCCCACGAGCATCACGTAGAGGATCTTGCCCTTGCGCCGCCAGAGCAGCACAAACACGGCGGCGGCGCCTAGAGCTACCCAGAATATTGGATGCCTCCACAGCAACTCGAGGTTTTGTGGGACAAGGGTCTTCAGCGCTCCCTTCTTGGCGTAGTAGGTGTTGGGGAAGAGGCTCTTGTAGTAGAGCGCACGCCAAAGAAAATAGGGGCCGGCCACGGAGAGGAAACCGAGGGAGTAGCGCAGCGCTCCCAAGAGGACCAGCCGCCAGCCATCGCGCCGCACCAGGCTCGCCAGCAGGGCGTAGATGCCCGTGAGCAGCGCAAAGAGCATGGCCTCAGGGCGGATCAGGTAGCTGATGGCCCAGGCCAATCCTGCCGTGAAGGGGCGACGGCGGGGCAACTCCAACGAGAGCAGGGTGGCGCTGACGATGCTCAACGCCGCGGCGCTGGTTTCGAGGGCGATCACCGAGTTGAGCGCCCAGAAGGGGGACGCGGCGAGGCCGAGGCCCAGCGCGAGACCGGCCAGCCTTTCACCGTGCAGGACCTTCGCTAGGCGTAGGCCGACGAGTAGGGCCGCCATGCTGCAGAGCAGCCCCAGGAGCTGCATCGCAGGGATGACGGCGACACCGAGCCGGATGAATCCTGCGGCGATGGCGACCCAAAGAAAGTTGGTGTAGCCCTCCACCGGGGCCTCGCCGCAGCTGTAGACTGGGCCACAGCCCTCGACCCAGTTCTGGGCATAGCGGAAGCTGATCAACGCGTCGTCGACGGTGAGGCCATAGAAAGGGCGGACCGCGAGCAACATCAACCCGATGGCTGCCAGCGTCAGCGCCCAATCTGTGGTGGTTCGACCGCGGAACATGGGCGCCATCTTTAACAGAATTACCTGGGAGCACCAACGGAAGCCGTGCCAGCCCTCAGCCTTCGCCTTCGTAACGCGTCAAGAGCTCAGGGCGCAGCGCTTGGTCGCTGGTGAAGCAGCGCCGATACGAGAGCAGCACGAGGGTTAAAGATCCCAGGGTGACGGACGCGGCGACCATCATCATCACCACGATTTGATAGCGGGCAGCGGTGAGTGGATCCACGCCAGCGAGGATCTGCCCGGTCATCATGCCGGGGAGGCTCACCACGCCCACGATCATTAGCGCGTTGAGGGTAGGCGTCATGCCTGCGCGGAGAGCGGCGCGCAGCTGCGGGCGTACAGCCTCCCAGCGCTCGTAACCAAGGGAGAGGCGCTGCTCGATCTCGGGTGCGCGGGCACGCACATCGGCGAAGAAGCGATCCAATGAGAGTGAGACGCCGTTGAGGGTGTTGCCAAGGATCATGCCTGCGATGGGGATGGCGACGCGCCCTGTGTACCAGTGGTCACCTCCAATGAGCAGGGCGCAGACGAAGATCCCCACCAGGTAGGTGCTGGCACCAAGGGACACAGCCGCGACGAGGTAGGGGCGGAAGGGCACATGCCTCATGCGACCCACCGCGGCGTGGGCGCCAGCGCTGACCATCAGCGCCACCACCCCGGCCACCAAAAGCGGGTGGTCGATGGCGAAGATATGCACGAGCGCATAGCCGATGAGCCCCAACTGCAAAAAAGTCCTCAAGGTCCCCCAAGCGAGGCTGCGCAAGACGCCCAAGCGCAAGGCCGCTGAGACGAGCCCCGCGATGAGCACGAGCACCACGCTGGTGGCGAGCTGCCCGTTGGAAATGAGGATCACTTGCTTCAAGGCGTCTCCAGGGGAATGGGCTCTAGGGCTTGCTCGCGCAACTTGGCGCCGAGCTCCGGGTGGGAACGCCAGCCGCTGGGGTCATGGGCGACGAAGATGATGGCACCGTTGGCCATATGCTCAGCCAGCAGGTTGATGGTGTTGGCGCTGTTCTCTTCATCGAGGCCTGCGGTGAGCTCGTCACAGAGCAGCACCTTGGGGTTGAGCATCAGCGCTCGGCAGAGGGCGATGCGCGCAGCCTCACCGCCTGAGAGCAGCGCGGCATCGCGACTCAGCAGGTCCTTGTCCAGCCCCACCCCTCTCAGGCACTCTTTGGCCAGTTGCAGATCAAAGGCCCCTTGGGCGCGCCGGTAGGTGAGACCCGCAGCGAGGTTTGACTCGACGGTGCCTGGCAACATCACGGGACGTTGAGGTAAATACGCGATGCCGCGTCGCCAGGTCGGTGGTGGGATGTCGCTGGCGGAGACGTCTTCGAGCAGTAGATTGCCTGCGTCAGGCGCTCGCAGGCGCGCCAGGGTGCGCAGGAGGGTTGTCTTGCCGCAGCCAGAGGGGCCAAGGAGGTGCAGTACATCGCCCACCTCGAGGGTGAGTTCAAAGCTAAGCTTCCGGCGGGGATCGAGGGAGACTTTCAGCCCCTGGGTGGCAAAGAGTGACAAGACTCCCAGGCTACGCCACAACGCACGCGCCGCCAAGGTGCTCGCTCGATGAAGCGATGGGGTGGGCCTGCTATGGCTTTTCGGACGAGCCCACGGGGGAGCTTGTGGGGGCTGAGGCCTCGGGAAGGCTGATGGTGGGCGTTGTGGCTGATATCTTGGGATTCGCCATCCCAGGGTTGGCCATCCCAGGGTCGGCCATCCCAGGGTCGGCCATCCTAGAAGCTTGTTTCTTCTTGCCTTCTTTGCCCTGTGAGCGCTGCACGCGTTGGGCATTGATCCCCAGGCGGTCGGTCTGGTGATGCACTCCCTCAGCCCCCCAGGGTTGCGGGCGGTTCTGCGATGCGCGGCGACTGGGCGACTCCACAGCGCGTCCTCCAATGACCTGCTCGGCTGGCGCTTGTTCGTTGGGTGGGGGAGGTGCTGGCGTGGTCCAGCATGCGCTCAAGAAGACCGATGCGCCCAATAGTAGAGCGAAAGCCCAATGGCAGAACAGGTCCATTCCTAAAGCATAGCGCCTGTGACCATTCCGCCTACCCTTGGCGTGTCAAAATACGCTCGACTCCTCGCTGGACGAGGCTCTGGTGTTCCCGATAGGCTCTCTCCATGGACCAACAAAACCCCTATG